>PEWW01000079.1 GCA_002779345.1 Candidatus Omnitrophica bacterium CG07_land_8_20_14_0_80_50_8
TGCCGAGCTTTTGGGAGACAGGGCTAATTTTCTTAAAGAAAATTCCGAGGCCGTGGGCCGGTATTGGGGGGAAGAACTGCTCTCGATCGAGCTTCCGTCTTCTGTGGTGTTGAAGGTGATTGAAACGGAGCCCGGCGTTCGCGGCGATACCGCCAAAAGCGGCACAAAACCCTCTAAGGTAGAAACGGGCGCTACGATCAAAGTACCCCTGTTTGTCAATTCCGGCGACCAGATTCGCGTGGATACTCGCACGGGCCAATATTTGGAAAGAGCCTAGCATGACGCAGAAAGGATGGGCGGTGTGAATATCAAAGAAATCAGGGAAATGATTCAATTGATGAACGAGAACAGTCTCACTGAGATTGAGCTTGAACAGGACGGTTTGAAAATACGGCTTAAAAAAAATTCTGCGGGTTTTGTGGAGCCGTCCGTGATTCAAAATGCCTCGCCCTTGTCGCCGGCCGCCTTTGCTAAAGAGGGTCTGGAATCCAAAGAACCGCCAAAGCCCGCTTTGGTTCAAACGCCAAAAATAAATATCAAGTCCCCCATGGTAGGCACATTTTATGCGGCTCCGGCGCCGGATGCGCCGCCGTTTGTGCAAGTCGGCTCTGAGGTGCAGGTGGGGCAGGTAATTTGCGTGATTGAAGCCATGAAGCTTATGAATGAAATTAAGGCCGAAGTGCGGGGCAAAATCGCGGAAATCCTAGTCAACAATGGCGACCCGGTGGAATTCGGCCAACCCTTATTTTCGCTTGAATAAATATTATTCAATAAACGCTCGGGCGAGCCACAAACCGCCAGTGGCTGGAGTTTAAAATGTTTTCAAAAATTTTGGTTGCGAATCGCGGCGAGATCGCGCTTCGTGTCATTCGCGCCTGCAAGGAAATGGGCGTCCGTACGGTTGCGGTCTATTCAGAACCGGACACCGATTCTCCGCACGTTCATTTGGCTGATGAGGCGGTTTGTATAGGTCCGGCGCCTTCCGCCCAAAGTTACCTCAATATTCCGGCTATTATCAGCGCCGCCGAAATCACAGACGTTGACGCCATCCATCCCGGCTATGGCTTTTTAGCGGAAAACGCTCACTTCGCCGAAATTTGCGAGTCTTGCCAAATTAAATTTATAGGGCCAAGCCCTCAAGCGATCCATTCCATGGGCGATAAGATGGCGGCGCGCGAGTTGATGCGAAAAGTGGGTGTGCCTATCGTCGCGGGCACTCAGGAAGCGGTTAAGGGGAAAGAGGACGCGCTTCAAATCGCCAAAAAAATTAAATACCCCGTGATCATTAAAGCGACCTCCGGAGGAGGCGGGCGCGGGATGCGTGTTTGTCATAACGATGTGCGCTTGGTAAGCGCGCTGATGACCGCGCAGACTGAAGCCGAGGCCGCGTTTGGAAACCCCGCCGTTTATATTGAAAAATATCTTGAAAAGCCCAAGCATATAGAATTCCAAATCTTGGCCGACACTCACGGCCATACGGTCCATCTTTATGAAAGAGATTGCACGATCCAACGCCGGCATCAAAAACTTTTAGAAGAGTCTCCTTCGCCGGCCATCGATTGGAAACTAAGAAAACGGATGGGGGATATGGCGCTCAAAGCGGCTAGGGCGGTGAATTATGTGAGCGCCGGCACCGTCGAATTTTTGCTCGACGAAGACGGGAGATTCTATTTCATGGAAATGAATACACGCGTTCAAGTGGAACATGGGATCACAGAGCTTGTCACGGGTATCGATATCGTGAAAGAGCAAATTCGTATCGCGGTGGGAGAAAAGCTTTCCATACGTCACCAGGACAAGATTCCTTTGAGAGGTCACGCGATCGAATGCCGCATCAACGCGGAGGATCCGGCCAACAACTTTAGTCCTTCCCCTGGGAAAATTGAGCGGTACAACGTTCCGGGAGGCCCGGGCGTTCGGATGGATACGCATGCCTATTCGGGTTACAAAGTACTGCCGTTCTATGATTCATTGATAGGAAAGCTTATGGTGGTCGGCCGCAATCGAGGTGAGGCTATCAGCATTATGCAGCGGGCACTCGACGAGTTTGTCATCGAACCGATCAAGACCACCATTCCGTTGCACAAGGAAATTTTAAAAAACCCGATCTTTCGCCGAGGGCAAATGCACACTGATTTCATACAACGCATCATGGGCGAGTGGAGCGATAAAAATACGGAAGAAAGCGGTACGACGAGTGCTTCCGAAAAGGAGAAATAGCATGAACCTTGGCATCTTAACGGGCGGCGGAGACTGCCCGGGTCTTAATCCGGTCATTCGAGCGGCCGTCAAAACCTCGTTGCGGTACGGGTACCGGGTGGTTGGCATCCGAAACGGGTGGAAGGGCCTGGTAGAAAATGATACGCAGATTTTAGATTTGAACGCGGTCTCCGGCATCCTGCATCGCGGCGGCACTATTCTGGGGACAAGCAGGACGAATCCTTACAAGGATCCCGCGGCTCTTGCCAAATTGAAAAAAAACTTTAAGGCGCTGGGGCTTGACGCGCTAATCGCGATCGGAGGCGACGATACTCTGGGGGTCGCCTCAAAACTCGCCAAAGAAGGCTTTGACGTGGTGGGTGTACCCAAGACTATTGACAATGACCTCACGGGCACCGACTTCACCTTTGGTTTTGACACCGCCGTGAATGTCGCCATGGAGGCGATTGACCGCCTTCATTCAACCGCCGAAAGCCATCAGCGTATCATGGTGGTGGAGGTGATGGGCAGGCACGCGGGCTGGATAGCGGTTCATTCAGGCATCGCCGGCGGAGCGGACCTCATTCTAATTCCCGAGATCCCTATCAAGATGGCCGAGGTTTGCGGCGTGATTAAAAAAAGAAGCGCCCGCGGTAAAAATTTCAGCATCATTGTCGTGGCCGAAGGCGCTAAATTTGACGGCGCTGAAGTCACGCTCGAGAAAAAATTGGACGAATTTGGCCATGTCCGTCTCGGCGGCATCGGGGAGCTTCTGGCCAAAAAGATTGAGGAGGAAACCGGTTTTGAAACGCGCGTCACAGTGCTGGGTCATATCCAACGGGGAGGAAGCGCGACTGCTTTTGACCGGGTGCTGGGGACACGTTTTGGGGCGAAGGCCGTTGAACTGGTGAAGGCCGGCAAGTTCGGGCAGATGGTCGCTTTGAGGGCGAACGATATTATCGATATTCCCATCGAAGTGGCCGTAGGAACGCTCAAAACGGTGGGGACTGAATTTTACGAAATGGCGCATTCTTTTTTTGGTTAACGGTATGAAAAAACTAATCGCCAGGGATCTCCGGGACAACCTGGATGTAACGTTGGCACTGCTTAAGACGCATATTCCGGTGATTGAGAAGGCCTCCAGAGTCATTTACGATTGTTTGAAATCAGGGCATAAGATCCTTTTCTTTGGTAATGGCGGCTCATCCGGCGACAGTCAGCATCTGGCGGCGGAGTTGGTAGGCCGTTACGAAAAGGAGCGCCGCGCGCTTGCGGCCATCGCGTTGACAACAGATACATCCGTCTTGACGGCCGTGGCAAACGATTACGGTTTTGAGAGAATTTTTGAGCGTCAGATAGCAGCGTTAGGGAGTCGCGGGGACATAGCTTTTGGCATTTCCACCAGCGGCCGTTCAAAGAACGTTTTGCTTGGAATCGCCAAAGCCAAGGCGCTGGGTTTGTTTACGATCGGACTTTCCGGCCGCTCGGGGGGCGAGTTAAACTCGAGGGTTGACCTTTTAATTACGATCCCTTCGGATAAAACGGCCAGGATCCAAGAGTCGCATATCTTGATCGGTCATATTCTGTGTGAACGTGTGGACGAACTTTGGGCATCCCAATAAAATTAAAATCCATTCGTCAAATCACCCGAATCGCGTCGGGCCTGAGACGGGCCGGAAAAAGAATAGTTTTTACGAACGGGTGCTTTGACATTCTGCACGTAGGCCATGTGCGGGTTTTGAGTGAAGCCAAGTCTTTGGGCGACGTTTTGGTGGTCGGATTAAACCGCGATATTTCTGTTAAAAGTTTAAAAGGTTCCGGACGGCCTGTCACGGGAGAAAAAGAACGAGCCGAGGTAATAAGCGCTCTGACCGCGGTGGATTACGTGGT
>PEWW01000154.1:0-307 GCA_002779345.1 Candidatus Omnitrophica bacterium CG07_land_8_20_14_0_80_50_8
GAGAGCGCCTACGCGGGAGGCGGCTTTCCGGGAAACAGGGCCACGGGACTTTTCAACAGACCGCTCAATGGTATTCCTGTTCTCGTTCAATCGATTGATGATTTTGGTGTGTATGAAACCGTGGAGCGCTTCTGGTATAATGATTCGGTCGTGAATACATTGCGCGAACAAACGGTTTCTGAGGAAATTTTTAACAGCCTCACTTGTGGCGCGGGTCTGTGTCTCAGCGTGGCCGCGTCAGCGGTTTTAATTGTCAAGGCAAGCCTGAGCGGCGATCTGCGCAGTGTCGTGAGCTTTAGCATTTACG
>PEWW01000154.1:395-4048 GCA_002779345.1 Candidatus Omnitrophica bacterium CG07_land_8_20_14_0_80_50_8
CCACTGCACTATTTATGTGCTGTTCGCCGGGACTTACACACCGCTGGCGCTGGTGACGCTCCGAGGCCCATGGGGTTGGAGCTTGTTGGGAATTGTGTGGGGGCTGACGTTTTTGGGGATTGTATTCAAAATATTTTTTGTATCACGATTTAGCCTGTTATCGGTCGCGATTTACCTTTTGATGGGTTGGCTCGCTGTTTTTGTTTTGGGTCCGCTGTTACGGCGCTTGGCGCCGGCAGGGATCGGATGGCTTCTTGCTGGGGGCATTTTTTACAGTGTGGGGACCCTATTCTATGCTTGGAAGAAATTGTATTTTCATGCCATCTGGCACCTTTTTGTTCTTGCTGGTTGCGCCTGTCACTATTTCGCCGTATACTGGTACGTATTGCCCGCCTAAATAAATAAAGGAAAAACCAATTGAATTCCGCAACTCGAAGAATGGATGAAACGGAAAGTAAATTTTATAAAGGCGTGGCTCTGGACCCATCGCCGCGGACGCGGCTGGAAGATGGAAGCCAAGAACTCACGATGCGGGCGATGGATCTCATTTGTCCGATAGGCATGGGTCAGCGCGGGCTGATCGTAGCGCCGCCCGGTTCCGGCAAGACGACCTTTTTGAAACATATCTGCCACGCACTGGCAAAAAGCCAGCCGGCGATGAAGCTCTATTGTCTCCTCGTGAACGAAAGACCGGAGGAAGTGACGGATTTTAAGCGAAGCGTTCCGGCGGATGTGCGCTCATCTTCCTCAGATGAAACCTACGACCATCATATTTATATGGCGGACACGCTCATGCGGCAGGCCGTGCGCGAAGCAGGAGCCGGGCAAAATGTCATGATCGTAATCGATTCGCTCACACGGCTATCTCGTGTGCACAACGCCCAGAGCCGGTCGAGCGGCCGCACGCTTTCCGGCGGCGTAGATGCCAGAGCCCTCGAGGCGCCGAGGCGCATTTTTGGGACCGCGCGTAAGATAGAGAACGGCGGCTCTTTGTCGATACTGGCAACTATTCTTGTGCAAACGGGCAGTCGTATGGACGAGGTTATTTTCGAGGAATTCAAAGGTACGGGAAATATGGAAATTGTTTTATCGCGCGATATCTCAAGCCGGAGGATCTATCCGGCCATCGATATCTCTAAAAGCGGTACGCGCAAAGAGGAGCTTTTACTTACACCGGGCGAGCTTGAGTCGGTCCGGAAACTTCGCAGAAAATTGCTGGAGCAGGGGCCTGTGGAAGCGGCGCAAACGCTCGTGGGTCTTTTGCAAAAATACCCCACAAATCAAGAACTCCTCGCGGCTTTCAGCAAAGTTTAAACTGCGTCATGGCCGTTGCTAAAAAACTTTTATTTTCGCAGGTCTTCACATGGATAGGCTAAAGAAACAGTACCTAAAAACCTCAAAGGGACCGGAGAATCAATCGTTGCACCCGACGGCCATCATCGGTGAGAGGGCGAAGCTTGGACCCCATGTCAGCGTAGGTCCGTACACGGTTATCGAGAATGACGTGTCGATCGGCGATGAGTCGGTTATTCAGGATCACGTTCACATAGGCCATGGCACTTCAATCGGAAAGAACAATTTTATTTTCACGGGAGCGGTGATCGGGCACGACGCCCAAAATAAAACATCCACTTCCACGGAAGGGATTCTCGAGATAGGCGACGACAATATCTTCAGGGAATATGTGACGATCCATAGAGGAGCGAACCAAGGATCCGTCACGCGCATCGGGTGTTACAATTATTTCATGGTGTCCTCCCATGTCGGGCATGACTGTCAGGTGAAAGACCATGTGACGGTGACGAACGCGGTTTTATTGGGAGGTTTCGTCACGCTTGAGGAATATTGCGTGCTGGGAGGCGGGAGCGCTGTCCATCAATTCTGCCGGATCGGACGCTACGCGATGGTCGGCGGGCACGCGACCGTAACTAAAGACGTACCTCCTTACATGCTTCTCGATGACAACGAAAGTTTGGTAGGTTCACTCAATATGGTCGGTCTCCGCCGGGCCGGATTTTCTGAGACAGAAAAACAGGACATCAAACGCGCGTACAAATTGATTTATCGCTCCGGTCTTAATATCACTCACGCCATGGAAGCCGTCACCCGCGACTGCCCGTCGCAAAGCGTGGCCTATTTAATCGCCTTCATCAAGGCCTCCCAAAGAGGCATTCTGGGCCATCGGTAGTGTCGATCTTGCCGGATTTTTTTGTTCGTACCGGAACTCATTCAGATTGGTTTGGATGAAATTTATGAATGGCGGCCTGTTGGGCCTATTGACGACCACGCCTTATTTAGGCTAGCATAATCATCTTATGGATCCCGCTCTTCAAGAGAACACCTGTCGAAGAATATATTTAGTCAGCAACGACGCAAGCTACTCGCTGTTCCTGCGCCAGCTTTTCGGACGATTGGCTTCCGAAGATCACTCTCAGGCTGAGAGTTCGATCCTAACCGCGCTTGAGTTTTTAAAACGCGGCACGGTGGATATTATTCTGTTCGATTTGACGATCCCTTCGGAGGCCAAAGGGCTCGATGTTTTCTTCAGTTTCAGGCCGCGCGCCCGAGGGATTCCGATCGTGGTGATCAGCGCGGACGAGGATGAGAGCCTGATCCTAAAGGCGATCGGTTTCGGCGCGTAGGATGGCATTCTAAAAAATAATACCCGCCAGAAAGATATTTTAGCCATGGTTAATCGCACGCTTGAGCGCGTGAAAGCGCATCGAGAGTATTGCGAGAATCTCTTGATCGATGAATTGACCGGGCTCAATAATCGAAAGGGATTCATCACTCTTTCCGAACAACAGCTCCGTATTGTCTCTCGAACTAAAAAGGGACTTGTCTTTTTTGATGTCAAGATCACGAATCTCAACAAGATCAATCAGGACTTTGACTTTAAAGAGGGCAACCGGGTATTGGTCCAGGCCGCGGTGATCCTCAAGGCCTCTTTTAGAAAGACTGATATTCTGTCCAGATACAAAGGGGACCAGTTTACGGTTTGCGCGATTGATTCATTAAAAAGTAACATTGACTTGATGGCCAAACGGTTTTTAACAAATTTAAAATTGTATAATGACAACATGCCTGATTATTATAAAATCAAGGTGCGAATAGGCGCCATCTCAGTCGGGGCGGACAACCTTCTTCCTGTTGAGGATATCATACAATTGGCCGCCGAAAACATCGTCAAGTAACTTTTTTCATAGCCCACCGTATCATATTCGTGTCGAATTAAAATCGATCGTCCTGTTAGAATACACAACATATTGTGTATTTTGTCTAAAATAAGTACAATATATTGAAAAATGATACTTTTTGATAAAAATGTATTGACAAAGGATAGCAAATAGTATAATTTACGACATGCTAGTGGAAGTAGGAAAAACCGGAGGTTTTTGATCAAGATACCCCTTTGAAGGGGGACACGGATAAGTGTGGATAAAGCAGGATAAGGGAGGCCGTATTTGAATGACGCCGATGGCGTCTTTACGGTCCAAGAGCTCGCGAAGTATCTGCGAATGAAGCCGCTGACGATTTACAAACACGCTTCATCGGGCAAACTGCCCGGGTTCAAAGTTGGATCGCACTGGCGCTTTAAGAGACAAACGATTGATAGTTGGATCGAAGCTCAGGAAAAATCCAATATCAACCAA
>PEWW01000118.1 GCA_002779345.1 Candidatus Omnitrophica bacterium CG07_land_8_20_14_0_80_50_8
AAGTCAACCGTATCGCGCTGACGAGGGACGACCCCATTCCCAATAAGGCGAAGATTCTTTTGCTGTTGAATCCCGGCAAGTTGTCGGACCGTCAGCGTTATGAGATAAACCGTTATTTATATCAGGGCGGTACCGTTGTTTTGGCGGCTCAGGGTTACAAATTTACTTTTGCGCACCAACTGACAGGGATCGAGGCCGTGCCCCAGAAACAAGACCTTGAGATCAACAAGCTTATCGAGAAGTGGGGCGTCAAGATCAACGAGGATGTGCTGTTGGACGAGCGCTCCCAGGTCATCTCATTGACTTCTGGCCAGCGTATCGGACCGTTCGCGATCGAGATGCCGGTGAAGCTTCCCAACCAGATTATCGTCCGGGAGGACACGATCAACCGGTCGGCGCCCATCACGAACCGTCTGCCGTCTTTGGCGTATCTTTGGGGGTCCGCGCTGGACCTGGCGGAGAATGTCATGAAGGAGAAGGGTATCCAATCGACGGTGCTTTTCACCTCCAGCGAGAAGAGCTGGATAACGCCCAATAATGGCACGAATTTATCCGAGGCGAACACACAGCCGACGATCAAAGAATTCAAAGGCAAATTTCCCCTGGCCCTGGAGATGGAAGGCCAATTTACGGACACGTTTAACGGCGCACCGCCGGCATGGCCCGGTACAAAAGCGGCGGAAGCGGCCCAAGGCGAGGGCGCGCAAGCATCCACCACTGTAAAAGAAAGCGCTCCGGCAGAGCCCAAGAAAATGGATAACGCCAAACCCGGCCGATTGCTGGTCGTGGGCTGCTCGCAAGCTTTCAGTGAAGACCTGATACAAAATCCGGGCAATCTCAATCTTTTCGCGAATATCATTGATGGGCTTGTCTTGGGCGAAGACCTCATCAAGATCCGCGCGAAGACCGGTTTTGTCAGGGATATAAAAAGTTTGAGCAACGCGGAGAAAGTCTGGTTCAAGTTTTTCACCGTGGCGCTGATCCCCATCATTTTATTTTTAGCGGCGCTCGGGCGTCTTTTTATTCGAAAAAAAGAAAAAGAGTTTTATTTGGCGGCGCTCACCGGGAAGTCTTAACTGTCGGCCGCGTTGTCATTTCGAAGGAGCCTGCCCCTGACCGCCGTCACGCAGGAGATCTCGACAGGTTTTGTATCTAAAGGGGTGATCTCCAAAGGTAGGGAGGAACATGACTTTTTATATAGGGTCTTCTCTTGACAAACAAGCTACTCATGATTAGTCTACTTACGAGTAGACTAATTCCAAACAGGCATTTGAGAGGGATCCATGAAGCTTATTGATCGTGTCGAAGAATTATCCGGACTGGAAATCTATTGGAAAAAGCGGGCATCTCAGCTCGTTGTCATTTACGGTAAGCGTCGGGTTGGCAAGACGTCATTAATTCAGGCCTTTAGTCAGCGTCATCCGCATATCTACTTTTTAGCAGATAAGACAACGGAGTCCGAGAACCTGAAATCTCTTGGTAGAGCCGTGGGGAAGCACTTTGAGGATTCGATTCTCACCAGGAACGGTTTCAAGAACTGGTATGACTTTTTCGAATATCTGAAACACCGCGTCAAAACGAAGACGGTGTTTGCCATTGATGAATTTCCTTATTTAGCTGAAGGAAACAAGGCTATTTCGTCCGTGTTTCAAAAAGGCTGGGATGAGACCTTGAGCAAACTTCCTATTTTTCTCATATTGTGCGGATCAAGTATTGGTATGATGGAAAGTGAGACGCTTGCTTACCATGCCCCGCTTTATGGGCGTAGGACGGCCCAAATTCTCGTAAGGCCGTTTTCTTTTCTGGAGGCTCGGAATTTCTACCCGACCTATGATTTTGCGAAGTTTCTTGAAATTTATTCGGTGACAGGCGGGAATCCGGCTTACCTGATGAAGCTCAAGGAAGCAAAAAATCTCAAAGACGCGCTCGTCAGATTCGTACTGAAGCCTGTAGAACTTCTTTTTGAGGAAGTTGAGTTTATCTTGAAAGAGGAACTCAGGGAACCTAGACAGTATATGAGTATTCTGCGGGCCATTTCGTTCGGATGTCGAAAGTTCGGGGAGATAGTTAATGAAACAGGAATTGAGAAAAGTTCACTGCACAAGTATCTTTTTACCCTTGAGGATCTGTACCTGATCGACAAGGAGGTCCCTGTAACTGAAAAGAACCCCGAAAAATCAAGGCGGGGGCTTTATCAAATTACGGATCAGTTCGTAAAGTTTTGGTTCAATTATGTTTATCCGTTCAAGGGCGAGATTGAAATCGGGAATACCCTCTCCGCACTGACACAATGGACGAAGAGTTTTGATCAGATCATCGCGGCGAATTATGAGCTGGCCGCCCGCGAGATCCTAAGAAAGCACCAGGCGAAGTTGTTTGCTTTCGCGAGAGTGGGACGTTGGTGGGAAGGCAATGAAGAAATTGATCTGGTGGCGGTAAATGAAAGTACCCGTACAATCCTATTCGGCGAAGCGAAGTGGTCCAATAAACAAATCGGGACGAACATATACGAGGACCTCAAACGCAAGGCCGCAAAAGTCCAGTGGGGTGGCGAGGACCGCAAAAAACGATTTGTTCTGTTTGGCAAGAGCGGTTTTACGCATGATATGAGAAAACTGGCCAGACTCGAAGGTGTCCTCTTATTTGAAAAAGACAAATTGATCTAGGCGCTCGGGCGTCTTTTTATTCGAAAAAAAGAAAAAGAGTTTTATTTGGCGGCGCTCGCGGGGAAGTCGAATTAATGGTTTCCCCTCCTTGCGAAGGAGGGGCTAGGGGAGGAAATAATGAGGTCTAAATGAAATTCAAAAAACTTCTTATTTTAATCGTAATTTTATTCGCGATCATTGTTGTCAGTTTCATCAAAAAAGCCAACCTTGATAAAAACGCGGCGATAGAAAATCAGCCCCCTCCGCCCACGATGGTCACGCAGGAAATCGCGCCGGGTTTTGTTTCCAAATTGCTTATCAGTAAAGGAAGCGAAGAGGCGGGCCGGCTACTCACCGTCAGTAAGAACGGCGGGGGCGAGTGGGTGATTGACTCGCACTTTAATACCAAGGCAAGAAAGTCTCAGGTCGAGTCTGTGTTGAAAAATCTATCGGGTTTAAAAGGGGAGTTTCGTTCGGATTCCAAGGATGTTTTGGAGGATTACTCGCTTCTTGAAACTCAAGCGTATCACTTAGAACTACAGGGCTCGGACAACCAAGCGCTTGCGCACGTTCTGGTGAGTCCTTTGAGGACGCGCGGGACAAAGAATTTTGTTCGTAACGCAAAGTCCTCGACCGTTGTTGTGACGGACAGCGATATCCTGACCAGCCTCGGGCTTTATTCCAAAGACGCCAAACTAGATTATAAAATGTTCGCCGATTTTAAGGTGGTCGTCACCGAGGCTTCTAAGATCCAAAGTCTTGAACTCACCCAGCCAAAATCCACGCCGTTTCTGATGACTAAAAGGGAAGACGTTAAAAATAAGACAGTCACATGGATCTCAGGTATGGCAGACAAAGAAATAACATTAGAAACCGGCAAGGTCAATGAACTGATCTCAAATATCCTCAATCTTTACGCCAAAGAGTCGGCGGATCCGGCCGGCACCGTCTATGGATTTAATGAGAAGGCAGCGCCTTGGATCAGGATCCAGTTAAAACCAGAAGAAAAGCCCAACGAAATTATGCTCTTTCTTGGATTACGCTTTGAAGCCACTAAAACTTATTTTCTTAAAAGCATACCGGATGGACAAGTTTACGCGTTATCTGATGCCTCGATTGATGCCATTTTAAAGAAAAATAGTGACTCATTTCTTACTAGCGCCGCTTTGGCGAAGAAATCTTAAGTGGTTGTAAGACCTTCCGTCACCCGTGAAATCAAATAAACTATTAGCATGTGCGTCGTTTCTGATATTAACGATCTCGCTCATAGGGGGTTATTTTTTTTATCGCCGCCCGTTCATAAAACAAATTACAAATTCACCGTCCATTGAAAAAAAAGCATTCATCAATACCGAATGGGGGATGTCCGTAAAAGAAGTTCAACAAGTTAATAGAATT
>PEWW01000040.1 GCA_002779345.1 Candidatus Omnitrophica bacterium CG07_land_8_20_14_0_80_50_8
GGCGTCGGTTTTATCGCTGCCCTCAAACACGATTTTAAATTTCCGCGGGAGATTCTGACAGATCGGGTTCCTTAAGAAATAAAGGCTCAAGAGGTCCGCGTAGGGCGTCACGTCAAACGCCTCATGCGGGTCGATGCCCGCGGTGTGGCCGGCCGTCACATTGCGGACGGTGTTGCCGCAGGCCTCGCGAGTCGTCAGCCCGGCCTCCGCAAAACCTCTCAATGCCTTCGGCACATCGGAACGCAAAATTTCATAGATCTGGATCGCCTGCCGGGTTGTCACATGAGCCAATTTTTTCGGGGTGTATTTCTCGGTGAGTTCGGCGATGCGCTCGAGCTGCAACGCATTCATGCGTCCAAAACGGATCTTGATACGGATCATGTGGCGGTTCTCGTCCCCGCGGATGCCGTAAACGCCGTTATTGAGGCGAAACCTCCTGAAATCGTCGGGGCTTAGTTTGCTCTGCTCTAAACGTTTCGTTTCAAGCTCAAACCGTTTAATTTCCGATTCTTCTTCCGGCAGAAGTTGGACTTTCAATTTTTCTGGCGATGACATTTTCCTACCCTCTTTTATTAAAATCGTTGGAGCGCGAAACGCAAGCGTCAATCAAACAAATATTTAAGGCCGCCCAGAATCGTCCAGTAGTTTAGACTCGCCGAATCCACGGTGTCCGACGTGGTCAAATCCACTATTTTCGCGTCCGCGGCGGCCCAGACGTAGCTGGCCTCAAAATTCAACGCCCACTTTTCATTGATAAACCAGTCCACGCCGGCTCCCAGTTTGATCGCGAATGAATTATCGGTTTCCAGTTTCAAGTGAGAGTCATTCAAAGTGCCGGTTCCATGGTCGTTCATGAAGAGCATGCCCAATCCCAGCACCCCATAGGGAACGGCGCTGTACTCGGCCATAGGATGTCTGACAATGAGATCCGCAAATAACGGGATATAACTTAAACCGGGGTTATGCTCGTTGGTACCGATTGTGAAACGAGTCTTGGTGTCCTCATAGCCGCCCTCCACGCCGACGGCAAACCAGTCGTTGATGCCATAGGCCGCGTTAAGCCCGTAATAAACTCCCGTGTCTATATGCGCAGCGCTCGGAGACAAGCCGCCGATTTGGAAACCCATGTCTGTCTTTTGAGTTCTTTCGGGCATCGCAAAAACGCAGGTTGTCGACACTAAAAGCATCCCTACGATCATCGCCATTTTTCGCATCGCTTCTTCTCTCCTTGTATGCTACCAACCGTTACTCTACTACCCCTAGTGGTTAATTATACCTTTTTTTAAGAAAAAATACATTTATAAAATAAACACACACGAATCATGAGCCTGTTTATAACCATGAGGCCGTTTAGGAACTTTTAAAAATATTCCGGATTGTCTTTTCCCTTAAAAAATTCAGCGCCGCATTCGGGGATTTCGCGCTTATCATTTCCCTATGTTGGACAAGCTGGATCCAATCTTTCAACTTTGACGGCGACACATTCGGACGAATCGTGATCGACTGGAAAAGCTCAAAAAGCTCGAGCGCCTCAAGCGATCGGACGGAAAAAAAGGAGCCGTCCTGCATCTCATTTTGAAGAATCAAAAGATACTCCTTGGCAAGCGTCTGATCCTGTTTCGAAATACCCGTGAAATCACTTTTTTGATATTGAACGACGGCCGCCGGCAAAAGCGTGCTTCGAAAATAATAAATTCCCGCCCCGAAAAGAAGGCTGAAAATGATCAACGCAGCCATGAGGGTATTGGCCAGTCGCGCAAAAAAACTTTTCTGTGAAGCAAACGCGGCGTACGCGAGACTTCCAAACGGCCATGCCATGATAATAATCACGGTCCACAGTGCCTTGAGCGTATTTGGAAGCAAACTGGTTTTTATGCACTCCACCAGCATCCAAACGGGGAACACCGCAAGAATAAAAAAAGCGGCCACAAAAAAAAGCGCTGAAAGAACCACGATTAGTAAAACGGTGAATATCATTTTTATGTCTTCCTGTGATTCAACCCCGCCCAAAAACGGTCGATCCCCTTTTGAAAAATTTTCTCCTGCAAAAGAAGGCTTAACACCAGAAAATTCCCCTTCTCAAAATCAAAAAAATACCCCGGGTGAATGATTATATTATTATTTTCAAGTAACTCCATCGCCAGCTCCTCGTCGGCCCTTCCCGATCGAATCTCAAGCACCGCATACCATCCTCCTTCACAGGGCAAGACCTGAACACGGGAATCTTCTTGAAACCGCCGAAAAAGGGCCGCGCGATTAAACGCTAAACGTTCCAAAATTTCACGCTGGACCCTGCCGCAGGCGCCGAGCCATGCGCCCAACGCGTGTTGAGAAGGGGTATTCACGGAAAGGTAAGCGTCGGCGATGATTTCGAGCCTTTCGATGGCCTTTCGCCTGAGGGTTTCAGGACCGCTGACCACGATCCATGAAATTTTCATCTGCGGAAGAGCCAGAATTTTAGAAATACCACTCAAGGTAAAGGTCAAAACCTCATGGTTTTGGGCCAAACTTAAGGGTTGGACCCCCTCCGCATGAAATCCAAAATCCAAAAAAACCTCATCTGAGATGATCGCGGTCCCTGTCTCTCGACACCGCTCGTTGATGACTTCAAGCTCAGAGGGTTTGACAAAATTCCCCGTCGGATTATTGGGATTCACGAGAACCAACGCCTTCAGCCTTTCGCCGAATGCGGCCCGAATTCCTTCCGCCGAAATCCGCCACATATCTTGATCGTGCAAGAGAAGATACCGGCTGATATCCACGTCTGCCAACGCAGCCAGGCAGTCAAATAAGGGGTAGCCGGGACTGGGAATCGCAACCCGGTCACGCGGATCGCACAACAGTCTCAAAATATGATCATAAGCCTCGCTCGTACTCGCGGTCAAAAAAACCTGCTCGGGCAAAACGTTGATATTTTTCCCCGCATAATACGCCGAGACGGCCTGTCTTGCCTCTAAAAGGCCGTGCGGGTCCGGCGTGTAGGATAAATTTTTTTCATCGGAAAACGGTTCAAGCCATCCCCGGTTAAAAAAACCAAAACCGCAGTGTGTGGGGTTCGACTCCGTCAGATCAATGAGCGGGACGCCGGATCTCTTCTTTTCCTCGATGCGCCAGATCAGAAGATTAGTCGCGGTGGGCCAATCGGTTCTTTGGGAAAATTGCGTCATGGGAGCGCCGTCTACCGGACCTTCGCTAACTCACACGGACCGTTGCGTTCGCTGATGAGGAATTGCCGTAAGCGTCCCGCACAAATCCGTAGATCCTGACTATCCCCTCTTTGTCAGGCGCGGTGATCGTGACCTTGTTTCCGCTCCCGTTCACCTGAATGGGAATTTCGTCATTGATGTAGTATTGCAAAACCCCCTCGACCGTGGTGCTTGCTTTATAAACAAACGTCAAAGGATTAACCTCATGGGTCTCCACGGCCATTTCCACTTCAAATTTGGCGCCCCTCGCGATCGTCGAGGGCACCCCTTTGAACGCCCTGATCCTTGGGGCATGATGAACAATTTTTTGGCCTGTGTAAAGCGACTGCATCAAAAGATACGACTCGCGCTTATATTCATGGTCATTGATGTTGTAGTAGGTCAATGATTCCTGGGTCGTCTCTCCCAGATGAAAAACGCATCCGCCGATATTATTTCCCCGCTTTTCCCTGACCCGGTTCCAGTAGTTCCGGTACTGCGCGGCCTTCGAAGTGTCGCTGGGTTCGGCGTATTTGCGGTTAGTGTCCCTGGGATTGTCCCATGGCCCGAGCGCCCCAAACTCCGTCATGAAGTAGGGTGCGTCAAAGCCAAGATCGCTCCAGACATTTTCAATGAATTGGACATCGCCATAATCATTCACGCCGATGATATCAAGGCTTGGCACATACTTTTTAAGGTAAGGCAGGTCTGTCTTTCCGGCAGAGGCGTACAGCGCGGGATGATCGGGATCGAGCGCATGGACTTTCCGGATCAGTCTTTCCAAAAACTTCGC
>PEWW01000032.1 GCA_002779345.1 Candidatus Omnitrophica bacterium CG07_land_8_20_14_0_80_50_8
CCGCGGCAGAACCGGTGTCGGCGTCGGACCGTGTGCTTCTCTTGGACACGATGGGAGTTTTGGCGGGTCTCTATCGCCTGGCCGATGTGGTTTTTGTCGGCGGCAGTCTCGTGCCGTACGGCGGGCACAATTTGGTCGAGCCCGCTTATTTTGAAAAACCTTTATTATTTGGGCCTTGGATGGCCAATTTTAAGGAAATGGCTTTTGAGTTTAAAAAGGCTCAAGGGGCGCTGGAGGTCAAAGATGCCGGAGATCTGGAGATTGAAATAAGACGATTCATCCGTGAGGCGGAACGTGGTAAGGCAATGGGCGCCGCGGCGAAAAAGGTTATCGCATGTCAACGCGGAGCCACGAAAAGAAATAGTGACGCGTTTTTAAACGCGGTGCATTTTTAAAGGAGCAGTGACTGTGAGAAAAATTCTAGGATCGGTGTTGTCGTCGATTTACCGGGCGGTGGTGGTAGCCAGCCAGGCGAGTTACCGTGCGGTCCCGTTCAGTATAATCAAGGTTCCCGCGCGCGTGATCAGAGTCGGGAATATCACCTGGGGCGGCACAGGCAAAACGCCGTTGGTTGTGAGTCTGGCCCGCGAGTTTTCAGGATCCGGGAAAAAGGTGGCGGTTTTGACGCGCGGCTATGGCAAAGACGAGGTCGCGGAAATGAGGAAGAAGCTGCCCAACGTGCCTATTTTGGTCGGGCGGGACAGGATCCGAACGGCACGGGAAGCGGTTCGAAAATATAAATCCGAGATCATCCTTTTGGATGACGGGTTCCAGCATATCCGGCTTCACAGGGATTTAGACATCGTCGCGATCAACGCGACTGACCCGTTCGGTCCCGGAGGCTTGATCCCGATGGGGACGCTGAGAGAGCCGCTGGAAAATTTGTCACGTGCCCAGATCTTTATCCTGACGAAGAGCAATATCGGAGCCAAGAACCTGCATTGGATCAAGCAGAGGCTTTTGTCGATCAAGCCCGACGCCGTGATCTTTGAGGCGGTGCATCAGCCGATCCAATTCATGGACTTTCGCCGAAACCGTTTTGTGCCTCTAAGCGAGATCAAGGGGAAGAAAGTAGGCGTGATCTCCGCGATCGGCGATCCTTATTCTTTTGAGAAAACGATCGAGAATCTGGACGCCGAGATCCTGCTCGCGGCAAGGTTCGATGACCACCATTTTTGCAGTGAGTCTGAATTTACCGATTTTCTCAGGCGCTGCAAGGAAGTGGGGGTCAAAGACATCATGACGACCGAGAAAGATTTTTACCGTATGGAATCTTTTTTCAAGAAGCGCGGGTCCCGTGATGTCCATAATTTTAATTT
Source organism: Candidatus Omnitrophica bacterium CG07_land_8_20_14_0_80_50_8 (assembly GCA_002779345.1). Lineage (GTDB taxonomy): Bacteria > Omnitrophota > Gorgyraeia > 2-02-FULL-51-18 > 2-02-FULL-51-18 > 20-14-0-80-50-8. Next base: position 1,320 of record PEWW01000032.1, read on the forward strand.
TCTGGTCCTACAAATAGAATTTCAGGTGAATGATGAAGAAGATTTTATTCGAAGATGCCTTAATCCTTAAGACGGTCAAGGGCCTGCGTGCCCTTGTCCGCGTTCTTCCCTTAAGAGTCTCTTTCGCTGCCGCTCGCGGCGTGGGCTGGGCTATTTATTTTTTCAGCAAACGCAGAAAAATTGCCCATAAGAACCTGAGGGCCGCCTTTGCGGGAGAGATGACGGACGCGAGGATGAAACAAATCGCGCGATTGTCGATGCAGAACTTAGCAATGTCCTCTGTGGAACTATTGCGTTTCCCGGAGATGGATCGTGCGTATATAGAAAAAAATATTCGTATCATCGGCACGGAACGCATTGACGCAAAACTGAAAGAGGGGAAAGGCGCGATTTTTTTAACCGGTCACTTCGGCTGCTGGGAGCTTTTAAATCTGGCCTCAAGCCTGGTGGGCTACCCCATGGTGGTGCTGGCGCGGACCCAGAAACATCCGCGCTCGAATGATTTTTTGAATTCACTCAGAGCCTCGAAGGGCAATCAAATAATCCGTAAGGGCATGCCTGTCCGTGAAATCTTAAAGGCGCTTAAACAGGGCAAGATCGTCGGGATGTTGAGTGACCAGGACGGCGGGCGAAACGGCACTTTTGTTCGATTTTTCAATCGGCTCTCATCCAGCCCTAGCGGCGTAGCCACCTTTGCTTTGCGCACAAACGCGCCGATTTTCCCCGTGTTTATTTTCAGGGAAAAGTTTGGGGTCCACCGCGTAGAAGTGGGCGAATCGTTGACTCGGCCCGCGGATGCTCTCGCGCCGGAGGAAGCGGAGCGCGTACTGCTTCAACAATTCGCCGGGATCTTGGAATCAAAAATAAGAAAATCTCCCGATCAGTGGCTGTGGGCGCACCGTCGTTGGAAATCAACGCCCAACCGGTCGATCCTCATCCTAAGCGATGGCAAACAGGGACATCTCAATCAGTCGTTGGCCTTTTTGGACGCGATTCGGGATCAACGGCAACGTCAGGGCGTGGCGCCTGCGTACACGGTTTCAAAAATTGTGGAAATTCGATTTAAAAATCGTTTTTGTAAAAGCCTCTTAAATTTTACGGCACGGCTTTTTCAGGGACGAATTCCTTGCAAATCGTGGATGCGAGAGAAGCTTTTGACAAAAAATTGCTGCCAAGCGTTGGATAAAACCGCCGCGGACATTGTGGTTTCATGCGGTTCGTCTCTTTTGGGGGCCAATCTTTTGGTAAAGGCGCAGAACCAGGCGCGGTCGGCGGTGATCATGAAACCCTCATTTTTCGCGCAAGCCTTTGACGCGGTCATCGTTCCGAGGCACGACCAAGTAAAACAAAAGAAAAATATTTTTATTACCGAAATGGCATTGACTCGCATGGATAACAGGTCTTTAAAAGACGAATCAAAAGAACTGTCGGAGCGCCTCGGGCTTTCGAACGACCATAAACGGATCGGGTTTTTGATCGGCGGGGACACTCCAAAGGTAAAATTCGCGCGCGCGCCCTTCACAAAGCTCCTTGAAGAGCTAAAACGCTATAGCCTCCAATCGGGAGCCGTCGTTCTGACGACTTCTTCCCGGCGGACGCCGGGTTGGGCGAACGAGCTTTTGAAGGCGGTCTTGAAAGACAAGGCACAATGTCCGCTGCTGGTGATTGCGAATGAATCTAACGCCAGCGGTGTGGTGCCTGGTATTTTGGGCGCGAGCGACATTCTGGTCGTGTCGGGTGAATCGATGTCCATGGTTTCCGAGGCGATTGCTTCAGGAAAGCCCGTGATTGTATTTTTCCCGGGTGCCTCAGGAAATTTTAAGCCCAAACATGAGGAGTTTTTGAAGAGAATGTCTCAAAAAAAGCTGATCGTAAGAACCGAGCCTGAGACCTTCTATGAGGTTATTCAAAAAGAGATATCGCGCGAGAAGAAAGAAACGTGCGCCGCGCTTGCGTGTGACCACGAAGTGTTAAGGCAGGCCGTGAGGCGCGTGCTATGAACATTTTACAGATTTTGCCCGAATTGAAATCAGGCGGGGTTGAGCGTGGAACGGTGGATCTGGCCGAATACCTTCATCGGAAGGGACACAAGTCCGTCGTGGTGTCCGCGGGCGGGCCGCTTTTGGGAGATTTGACCTCGGCGGGCATCACGCATTACGCTTTGCCGGTTCATAAAAAATCGCCGATGGCCGTGTTTCGCGCTGTCCGCGCACTGACCAAGATTGTCCGAATGGAACATATTGACATCCTGCATGCCCGAAGCCGCGTGCCCGCGCTGATCGCTTTTTTTGTCAGTCGAAGCACCCAGGTGCCTTTTGTAACTACCTGTCACGGATTTTATAGCAGGCACTTTTTAAGCCGTCTCATGGGTTGGGGCAAACGGGTGATTGTCGCCAGTCACATTATCGGCAAACGGATGCGGGATGACTTCGGCGTGCCGCATCATAAGATTCGTTTCATTCCTCGCGGGGTGAATTTGGAAGAGTTTAAGTGGAGGCCGTTTGAGGCCGAAAAATATAAAAATGACGTGGTGATCGGCCTGGTGGGCCGGCTCACGCCGATCAAAGGACATCCTTTATTTTTAAAGGCCATGGCTCGGGTGACGCGCGTATTTCCCAATATTAAGATCCAAATTATAGGCGACGCGCCGAAACCCC
>PEWW01000024.1 GCA_002779345.1 Candidatus Omnitrophica bacterium CG07_land_8_20_14_0_80_50_8
GAGTTGCAGCCTTCAATCTGAACTGAGGCCGATTTTTTGGGATTAGCGCCCCCTCGCGGGTTAGCTGCCCTTTGTAGCGGCCATTGTAGCACGTGTGTAGCCCCAGGCATAAGGGCCATGCTGACTTGACGTCGTCTCCTCCTTCCTCCAGTTTATCACCGGCAGTCTTCCTAGAGTGCCCACCATGACGTGATGGCAACTAAGAATAAAGGTTGCGCTCGTTGCGGGACTTAACCCAACACTTCACAGCACGAGCTGACGACAGCCATGCAGCACCTGTGTAATTGTCCCTTGCGGGCCTAACAGCTTTCACAGTTATTCAACTACATGTCAAGCCTGGGTAAGGTTCTTCGCGTAGCCTCGAATTAAACCACATGCTCCACCGCTTGTGCGGGTCCCCGTCAATTTCTTTGAGTTTCAGTCTTGCGACCGTACTCCCCAGGTGGTGGATTTAATGCGTTAGCGTCGGCACTAGGGGGATCGACACCCCTAACACCTAATCCACATCGTTTACGGCAAGGACTACCAGGGTATCTAATCCTGTTTGCTCCCCTTGCTTTCGCAGCTCAGTGTCAGTAACCGGCCAGTAAGGCGCCTTCGCCACTGGTGTTCCTCTCGATATCTACAGATTTCACCCTTACACCGAGAATTCCCCTTACCTCTCCGGCACTCAAGCCATGCAGTATCCAATGCAGTTCCAGGGTTGAGCCCTGGGATTTCACACCGGACTTACATAGCCACCTACCTGCCCTTTACACCCAATAAATCCGAACAACGCTTGCCACCTCTGTCTTACCGCGGCTGCTGGCACAGAGTTAGCCGTGGCTTCCTTTGGGGGTGATGTCAGCCCATCATCTTTTAAATAATGGGGTTTCTTCCCCCCTGACAGCAGTTTACGACCCGAAGGCCTTCATCCTGCACGCGGCGTCGCATAGTCACCCTTTCGGGCATTGCTAAAGATCCTCGACTGCAGCCTCCCGTAGGAGTCTGGGCAGTGTCTCAGTCCCAATGTTGCTGATCGTCCTCTTAGACCAGCTACCCGTCAATTGCCTTGGTGGGCCGTTACCTCACCAACTAGCTGATAGGCCGCGGGCTCCTCCTCAAACGGCAGCTCTTGCGAGCCACCTTTGATTTCCGAATCATGCGATCCGAAAATGTAATCGGGTATTAGCCCCGCTTTCGCGGGGTTATCCCCGATTCGAGGGTAGATTACCCACGTGTTACTAACCCTTCTGCCACTATCTCTTGCGAGATCGTTCGACTTGCATGCCTGAACCACGCCGCCAACGTTCGTTCTGAGCCAGAATCAAACTCTCCAATTGGTACAACATTATTGGTCCAGGTTCTGGTGAACCTGGAATTGTTTGAGCTGACCAAAAAACCAGGAATTACGTTTTGCTCAAAAAACTAAAACGGAAATTCCGCACTTTTAATATAGGCTATTTAATTTTCAAAGAACAAAAAATTTTTGAACCAGTCCCCGGCAGTTTTGCTAAAGCAAAACTAAACGCCGGGATTAATTCGCACCGCAACTTTTACTTCACTTCGTTCAGTAAAATTGGTACTCATTAAAAATAAAAAAAGCGTCCGATGACGCCTTTCACTCATCAGTTCTCTACACAACGATCAAATTTTTATGTCAATAGACTCAAACGACGCTCCCTTTTGGGCCGCCTTCCATGAGAAGGCATATTGACTCGCGGGACAAGTTATACCACGCTTAACAAAATAGTGTCAAGCCCTATCTTACGAAAATAAAGGGCATTAAATTTAGGAGCACAGGTTGGCTCCCGGGGAGTTTGACGCAATGACTACTTTATTACGGCCAGATTCTTTGGCTTCATAAAGCGCTTTGTCGGCCCTGGCAAGCGCCGCTTCCACACTTTTCTCATTAGGACTTAGTTGCGTAACACCCAAGCTGATCGTCTTGGAGAAATCACCTTTCTCATGAAAAAAAATCTTACGGCCGATAGTCTCCCTGATCTTATCAGCGACTTTGAATGCCTCCTGGTCATTGGCCCCCGGCAGCATGAGGACAAATTCTTCACCGCCATAACGCGCCGCCACATCCAGCGCACGACACGTGTTTTTAATGATCGACGCCACCTCTCTTAAAACCGCATCTCCCATGGGGTGTCCGTAAGTATCGTTCGTGTGTTTAAAAAAATCCACGTCGCTCATCACGATTGAAAGATTACGGTTTGGTCTCATAGCCAACGTCGTGAGCTCCGCTTTCAAAAGAAGCTTAAAGTGCCCAATATTAAAAAGCCCCGTCAAGGAGTCTCGTGTCGCCAATTTAAAGAGTTTGGCGCGTTCAATGGTAACGGAAAGCTGATTATACAGCGTCACAAAAAAATACGTGGCTAACACGAGCGCTAAAGGATAAATGATGCTTGCCCAAACGCTGAAGAACACAAAAAGTAGCGATGCCAATACCACATAGACGAGCAGCACGCTGATCGTGAGCATGGCGGTCTTGAAATAGCTTTTCAATTTCATCATCCAAAATAAAATAAATGCCAGGCAGATCAGCACAGCCAGGTTGTCGAAATAATTAAACTCCCTGATAAATCGTCTTTCGAGCAAATTATTCAAAACGGTCAAATTGACGCCCACGGCCGGATAAGAGGGCTCCAAGGAAGTTGGGCGAATATCAAAAAGTCCCGTTGCCGTCGTACCCACATAGCAAATTTTTCCTTTGAAATCCGCCAACCCAATCAGCGGCACCTGACCTTTTTTCAGCGCCGCGTAAGCGGTCACGACATCCACATACGAATAATGTCTAAACGTGTCTTTCCAGCGTCCGAGCCAGTTGATGATGAAATTATGCCGCTGATCCACGGGAATCAGGATTTTTGATTTGTCTTTGAGTAAAAGTTGCAGCTCTCCTCTAGTTTCTTGAATCCCGTTAATATCAGCCCCCCACTCATCCAGCGCAACCGCTAAGGATAGTTGAGGAATTCGCCTGCCTCGGACATCCATCAATAGAGGGATGCGTCTCATCACGCCATCCTCATCCGGATATAAATTGATATGGCCGCTGCCGGCGGCCGCTTGTGTCAATTCAGGAAGCGAGGTGAGAAGCGCCGCCTTTTTTTTGATGGAAGCGTCACTAATAATTTCAGCCAAATAAACATTGCCCGCCGCCTTCATCGACATAGCCAATACAGCATCTTTAGCCGTATCGCTCTTCTCGCTGAAGATCACATCAAACACGACTTTTTTCGCGCCCAGTTCTTTTAGGATTTTCACAAGCGTCGCATGCCAGTCACGATCCCATGGCCAACGGCCGATCTTGGCGATGCTGTCATCCGAAATTTCTATCACCACAATTTTCGGATCCGCGAGTCTTGTGCCTCTCAACATGACGCGATAGTCATACGTCACAAATTCGAAACGCTTAAGCAAATCAAAATGAAACATAAATAGAACACACAGGAAAACCGTCGACGTGATCAGAATTCGTGTCGAATCCTGATTGCTGTGTTCGAGCAAATTGGATAATTTTAACCTAATTTTTGAGAGGATCGAAATCATTGGATTATGAGTGTGTTGAGATCATTTATACGTCAGTCGATAAATTAAAAAGAGGCAATAGAAACTATTGCCCCTTTTGCACAACCGTTGACTTCTGAAAATTGTACTTTACACCTGCGGCTTGGGAACGTTAACTTCGAACGTGGTTCCGCGAATACCCACAATCGAAGTTGGCGTCTTCACCTCAAATTTAGAATCACCCACAAGTTTTTCGGCCTTTACCAGAATACTTCCCACGCCCACATTTAAAAGCGTGGTGTCCAATTTAGCCGCCTCGTTGTATCGAAATGTGTCAAATTTAAACTCAGTCTCTTTTCTGATTGTTATATCCGCAGTTTTGGCAACACCCACCAGCTCCAGGCGCACCTCCGCGTCCGACCCAGTCTTAATGGCGTCTCCTTCTGCTAACATTGTTGTCGGCTCAAGTTT
>PEWW01000168.1 GCA_002779345.1 Candidatus Omnitrophica bacterium CG07_land_8_20_14_0_80_50_8
ATGATATTTATTCCATAGAGGATTTGGCAGAGCTTATTCACGATCTGAAAAATGCCAACCCTCGCGCCAGGATCAGCGTTAAGCTTGTCTCCGAGGTTGGCGTGGGCACGATCGCGGCAGGAGTCGCGAAGGCGCATGCGGATGTGGTACTTATCAGCGGCTATGACGGCGGAACCGGCGCCTCGCCGCTTTCGAGCATCAAACACGCCGGCGCGCCGTGGGAATTGGGACTGGCCGAAACGCACCAGACGCTGGTGTTAAATAATCTTAGAAGCCGTATCGCCGTCGAAACAGACGGTCAATTAAAAACCGGACGCGACGTAGTGATTGCCGCGCTTCTGGGCGCCGAAGAATTCGGCTTTGCCACGGCGCCGCTGGTGACGCTGGGCTGTGTCATGATGCGTGTCTGCCATTTGAACACTTGTCCGGTCGGCGTCGCGACTCAAAATCCCAGCCTCAGAAAGAAATTTAGCGGGGATCCTCAATACGTCGAGAATTTTATGTATTTTATAGCTTCGGAAGTGCGGGAGTTGATGGCGCAATTGGGATTTCGCACGATGAACCAGATGATCGGACGAACTGACAAATTGGATCCGAAGAAAGCCCTGACTCATTGGAAGGCCAAAGGCGTGGATCTTTCAAAAATTTTGTATCAACCTAAGATGCCTGCCTCCGTGGGCCGCTATTGTCAGATTCCTCAGGATCACGGGCTGGACCTGGCGTTGGATAATACGACGCTTCTTCGGTTGTGCGAACGTGCGCTCTCGCACCGAAAGCCGGTTGCGGCGTCATTGCCGATCAGGAATACAAACCGCGTGGTCGGAACGCTCCTGGGCAGTGAGTTGACCCGGCGTTACGGAGCCGAAGGACTTCCGGACGATACGATTCATTTAAAATTCACGGGTTCCGCGGGGCAGAGTTTTGGGGCTTTTATTCCGCGAGGCATGACGCTGGAGTTGGAAGGCGACTCGAATGACTACCTGGGTAAAGGGCTTTCAGGCGGTAAAATTATCGTTTATCCCGATAAACGGGCCACTTTCAAGCCGGAGGAGAACATTATTATAGGAAACGTTGCCTTATACGGCGCGACAAGCGGCGAGGTTTACGTCCGCGGAATGGCGGGTGAGCGTTTTTGCGTCAGGAATAGCGGCGCCAGCGCCGTAGTCGAAGCGGTGGGAGATCACGGCTGTGAATATATGACCGGGGGCCGGGTAGTGGTTTTAGGGCCTACCGGAAGAAATTTTGCCGCGGGAATGTCGGGAGGACTGGCTTTTGTGCTGGACGCGTCCGGTAATTTTGCCAAGCGATGTAACCAACAGATGGTTGACTTGGAACGTCTTGAAAATCCCGAGGAAATAAAGTGGGTCCAAGGTATGATCCGGTGTCACGAAAAATATACGGGCAGTCGGCGCGGCGCGACTGTTTTGAGTCTCTGGGAAGAAATGATCCCAAAATTTGTCAAAGTTATCCCCAAAGACTATAAGCGCGTGCTTCAGTCGCTTGAGCGCGTGAAGAGCTCGGGGTTAAGCGGGGAAGAGGCGATCATGGCCGCGTTTCAAGAAAACGCGCGTGATCTCTCCCGCATCGGCGGCAACTGATGGGCAAACCGACGGGGTTTCAAGAAATTCAGCGTGAGCTTCCCACCGATCAGGCGCCGTCTTTGCGCGTGAAACATTGGAATGAGTTTCATCTGAGAATGCCCCAAGACAAACTCGAAGCGCAGGGCGCGCGATGCATGGACTGCGGCATTCCGTTTTGTCACAACGGCGCGTTGCTGGCGGGCATGGCCTCAGGTTGTCCGATTAATAATTTGATCCCAGAGTGGAACGACATGGTTTACCGCGGCCTTTGGCGCGAAGCGCTTGACCGTCTGCATAAGACGAATAATTTTCCTGAATTTACAGGCCGTGTGTGTCCCGCGCCCTGCGAGGGTTCCTGTGTGCTGGGGATCAACGAACCGCCGGTGACTATAAAAAATATAGAGTACTCGATTATTGAAAAAGGTTTCGATGAAGGATGGGTCACTCCTCAGACGCCCGGGCCGCGCACCGGCAAAAAGATCGTAATAGTCGGCTCAGGTCCCGCGGGTTTGGCGGCGGCGGATCAGCTCAACCATGCGGGTCACCAGGTCACGGTTTTTGAACGCGCGGACCGGTTCGGCGGACTTTTGATGTATGGGATCCCGAACGTAAAACTGGATAAAAAAATTGTCCGGCGTCGTGTGGATCTGATGGCGAAGGCGGGGGTGCGGTTCATCCCGAACACGGAAGTAGGAAAAAATTACCCGGCCGAAAAACTTTTAAAAGAATTCGACGGCGTGATACTTTGCACCGGCGCCACGAAGCCCCGTGATTTACCGATTGAGGGGCGGGCCCTGGAAGGGATTTACTTCGCGACGGACTTTCTTCATCGGAATACAAAGAGTTTGCTGGATCATAAGCGCGATAAGAACTATATTTCAGCCGAAGGCAAAGAGGTCGTCGTAATCGGCGGCGGCGATACCGGCACTGATTGTGTGGGCACTTGTCTGAGGCATCATTGCAAGCATTTGGTTCAGCTTGAGATTCTTCCGAAACCACCGCTTGTACGCGCCGCCGACAATCCTTGGCCGCAGTGGCCGAAAGTTTATAAGATAGATTATGCCCAAGAAGAAGCGGCATCGCTGTTTGGCGGTGATCCCAGAAAATACCTTGTCACGGCCAAAAAATTTATCGGAGACAAAAAAGGTTTCGTGAAACAGATCCAGATTGTGAACGTGGAGTGGCTCAAAGACGATAAGGGTCGTTTTATTCCGAAGGAAATGCCGGGAACTGAAAAAATACTGCCGGCGCAGTTGGTGCTTTTGGCCATGGGTTTTTTGGGGCCGGAAGACACCGTTTTAAAAAGCCTGGGCATAGCGCAGGACAAAAGGTCCAACGTGAAGGCCGACTATGGAAAATACGCGACAAACCTCAAAGGCGTATTTGCCGCAGGCGATATGCGCCGCGGCCAAAGTCTTGTCGTGTGGGCCATTCACGAAGGCCGCGGAGCGGCACGAGCTTTGGACGCGTATCTCATGGGGTCCAGCGACCTGCCCGGTTGACAGACAGAGCGTTTATTGATAATCTAACTTCACGTTTAAGGAGAAAATCATGGCAAGCAAAGAAAATAGATACAAAGACAATGTCGCGGGGGCTTTTTATGTGGATACGCAGTGCATTGATTGCGACCTCTGCCGTCAGACGGCGCCCAACAATTTTGATAGAAACCAAAGCGGCGGATATTCTTTTGTGAAGAAACAGCCGGCCACGCCTGAAGAGGAAGCGCTTTCTAAAGAGGCCAAAGAGGGATGCCCGGTAGAGGCCATCGGCAACGACGGCGCGTAAATTCCAATGGGTGAAACGCATAACGTTATCGTTATCGGTTCGGGGCCGGCCGGATTCACGGCGGCGATCTATGCCGCCAGAGCGAATTTGAAGCCCTTGTTGTTTGAGGGACGCCTTAAAGGCGGCCAGCCCGGCGGACAGCTTATGCTGACGACCGACATAGAAAATTATCCCGGATTTCCCCAAGGCATCCTGGGCCCCGAGCTCATGGATCTTTTTAGAAAACAGGCCGCGCGTTTCGGAACGACACTGCTTCAACAGGACGTCTCGGACGTTGATTTTTCAAAAACCCCTTTCAAAGTCACTGCCGACGAAAAAGATTATTTTGGAAAAACCGTCATTATTGCTACCGGCGCTTCCGCCAATTGGCTCAATATCCCTTCCGAAAAGGCGCTTCATGGTTACGGCGTATCCGCCTGCGCGACCTGCGACGGATTTTTCTTTAAAGGAAAAGAAGTGCTGGTAGTCGGAGGCGGGGATTCGGCGATCGAGGAAGCGACGTTTCTCACTAAGTTTGCGGCGCGAGTGACGATTGTTCACCGGCGCGACGCGCTTAGGGCGTCCAAGATCATGCAGGACCGCGCGTTTGACAATAAAAAAATAGA
>PEWW01000047.1 GCA_002779345.1 Candidatus Omnitrophica bacterium CG07_land_8_20_14_0_80_50_8
TTGATCTCCGGATCAATGAAGCCAGGCAGGTGATGGCCGAGGTCATGGCGACACCGGACCAAAGCATTCCCGAGGAGCTTCTTGCCAAATGCAAAGCGATCGCGATCTATCCCTCGGTGCTGAAGGCTGGGTTTATTATCGGCGGACGTTTCGGCAAAGGCGTGGTCCTGAAAAAAGATGAAAAGACCGGCCAATGGGGCCCGGTGGCGTTTTCCACGATCGGCGGCGGAAGCTGGGGCCTCCAGATCGGCGGTTCCGCGACAGATCTCATCCTGGTCATCATGAATGAAAGGGGCATGAGCGGGTTATTGTCCAATAATTTTACGTTGGGCGGCGACGCAGCCGTCGCGGCGGGACCCGTCGGCAGAAATTCAGAAGCCGCCACGGATCTGTCGATGCGCGCGGGGATCATTTCCTATTCAAGGAGCCGCGGGCTTTTCGCGGGAATAGCGCTGGATGGGGCAGTGATGACTCAGGACAATAATTCCAACAGCACTTATTACGGAAGAGCGCTTACTTCAAAAGATATTTTGCTGGGCGGCGCTGTGAAGGTTCAGCCGTCGTCAAAAGAGCTAACCCAGGCGCTTGACGAATACTCCTCTCGCTGGGCAAAGAGGATCGGAACCGCCAAATAATTTTAAGCTGGAGTAGCTCAGCTGGTAGAGCAGTCGATTCGTAATCGACAGGTCACCGGTTCAATCCCGGTCTCCAGCTCGGTTTGTTCCGGTTACAAGAAATGGAAATGTGCGGTGTACCGGTTTCCGCCACTCCGCCGAAGGACGGATTCGTCCTCTGGCGAAAAAGCGCTGGCGGACTCGTCCGTTGCAAAAGCGCAACGGCGAGCAATCCCGGTCTCCAGCTCAGTCTCGAATTAAAAAGGAGAAAATACATGGGAGACAATGTACTCAAAGTTACCGACGGCAATTTTGACAGCGAAGTCGCCAAATCAAGCGTGCCGGTCCTTGTGGATTTTTGGGCCCAATGGTGCGGCCCTTGCCGCATGGTAGGTCCGATCCTCGATGAAATAGCCCCTGCCTATAAGGGAAAGCTCAAGATCGGCAAGCTGAACGTCGATGAAAATCAAGATACGCCCACGAAGTTCGGCGTGATGAATATCCCGACGATGATCATGTTCAAGAGCGGGAAGGAAGCCGAGCGCATTGTCGGCGCGATGAGCAAAGCCGAGCTCCAGAAAAAAATAGACCGGGCGCTCGCGGGGTGAATTTAGCGGTCTTTTGCTCGGGGTTTGGATCCAATTTTCAGGCGATCATCGACGTACTCGCCCGAAAGAAATTAGACGCGCGGATTGCCCTCATGGTCTGCGACAATCCGAAAGCGTTCGCGTTAAAAAGAGCCCACCGTCACGGTATTCCCGTTGTTCTTATCAGTCCCGGACTTTTCGAAAACCGCCAGGCCTATGAAAAGGTCATTGTCGGCATTTTGAAAAGCCAGGACATCGGGTTCGTGGTACTCGCCGGTTTCATGAGAATCCTGACGCCATATTTTGTCAAGGCCTACCGTGGCAGGATTTTGAATATTCACCCGTCCTATTTGCCGTCTTTTAAAGGTGCCCACGCGATCCGTGACGCGTTTGAAGCCAAAGTGAAAACGACCGGTGTCACCGTTCACATCGTCACGGAGAAACTTGATTCGGGCCCTATCCTTCTGCAGAAAAAGGTAAACGTCCTAAAAAACGACACACTCGAATCACTCGAGAAAAGAATCCACGCCGTCGAGCACACACTCTATCCCCAGGCAATTAAGAAATTAATAAGCAGAAAATCGTAACTTCCCTATCATAGTAAGCATGCATTGGACGTGCCATTCCCGGGTCCTGCCGCCTCCGGTACTCTATTTTCTTCAAGTGATTCTCCTTGAATAAAATAGAGGACTCCCCTCCGGCGTCACCCGTGAATGTCACACTATATTAGCAGCCGATGAAGGGATAGGTCGGCGGCGAGTTCCGCAGGACGCAAGCATTCTACAGTTTTGATTATAGTGCGCGCGCCGAGGATTTGTTTGAGCAGACGACCTATCCTTCATCGATTACGTCAACGTACGGATTATTTATCCTGGTTGACCTGATCATCCTCTGAGATTATAATCAAGCTTCATTTTTATCTGGTATATTCTCATCAACACTTCTTCAGAAAGGTTAACAACATGTCAAAAGTCCTGATCAAAGATATCAAGATCGCGCTTGATCCGGCGTCCAGTTCCTTCTACGAGGAAGGCGCCTATTGGCTTGAAGCGGAGCCAAGCCCAAAGAAAAACGCCCAAGACATGATCGATTTTTATGCGGGTTGGGTGAAAAAATACCCTGTATTTTCGATCGAAGACGGGCTCGCCGAGGACGATTGGGCAGGTTGGCGGGAGTTGACCAAGCGCCTGCAAAGGGGCATCAATGAGAAAACGGCCAACTCCATTTTAATCAAAGTAAATCAGATTGGAACGCTCACCGAAACTCTCGGTGCGATCAACCTTGCCCACAAAAACGGCTGCACAGCCGTCCTTTCGCATCGTTCCGGTGAAACGGAGGACACGACGATCGCTCACATCGCCGTCGCGACCAATTGCGGGCAGATCAAGACCGGCTCTATTTGCCGTACAGACCGTATTTGCAAATACAACGAGCTTCTCCGCATAGAAGAAGAACTGGAAAAAAAAGCCCGTTACGGTTTATCTGTCTAGAGATAAACCGATGAAACGCCCCGGAATGGCCCTGATTTTTTTACTGCTCCTGTTAATTTTCGCGGTCCTATTGGCTCCTCGCGTGATGCAGGTCCATAGTCTCCAGGTTCGCAGTGAAAATCTTGAGGCCGAACTCACGAGAATTAAACTGGAAAATCAACAGCTTGAAAACCAGCTTCGACAATTGAGAGAAGACCCGGTGTATCTCGAAAAGGTCGCCCGCGTGAAGTTTAATAAGGCTAAACAGGGCGAGATTGTTTATAAGATTGTCCGTGAAGGGGAGAGTACCCAAAAGCAATAGTTGTGGTATAATAGCGCCTCCAGAAATTTGAAAGCTATCGCGGGGTAGAGCAGCCTGGTAGCTCGTCGGGCTCATAACCCGAAGGTCGTTGGTTCAAATCCAACCCCCGCTACCAAAATAAAAGAAACCGCCGATTTTTGGCGGTTTCTTTTATTTTGGTCAGCCTTGGGTGGTTTGACCGGAATGTATCTTAAGCGAATAAGGTCAAATCTTCGCCGAGGGTTGACTTTCTGACTTATGCCCGAGGACGAATGTCGTGGAGTGTTTTGAGTCTTCGACCAACCCCCGCTACCAATAACGACAACAGATTACAGCAAATCGCTGTAGCCTGTTTTTATTTGGGACAACACCGGGACAACAAGAGCCGATAAGACACCGCTTTGCAGCCCCTCCCTAGCGCTTTAGGTACGGTCGAGCAACAAGGAGGTGCCAATGAAATACCCCATTGTCGTTATTGGGAATGTTCGATATGCACCGTGTGCGCTGATGGAAATGCAGGGAGACGAGGTTCTATCTTTCAAGCCGGTTGCCAGCGCACGGTTGTTGAAGCCGAAAAATGGACGATAACGCACTGGCTTAAAAAAACTGTGGCGTTCGGAAGGTAGTGTTTGCAGGAGGATAACACAATGTCACGCAAACATTTCCAAGCTCTAGCAGAACGAATAGCTTCAATACCGGATCTATCAATGCGGATTGCCGCCGCTTATGCCGTAGCAGAGGCGTGCCGCCAATTCAATCCACGTTTTAAGATGGAAAGATTTCTCCGCGCTTGTTGCGTTGAGGAATAAATAGAAATACCTCAAGGGGCGCGGCGACCCCCTTGGGACCCCACAAGCACCCCTACCCCATACCACCTCTAAAGATGTTTGACGCGAAATTCGATCGACCAAAAAACACAACTTTTAGTTATTTAACCCGATTCGGGAGTGGGCATCTGGATAGGCATGCGCGTAAA
>PEWW01000163.1 GCA_002779345.1 Candidatus Omnitrophica bacterium CG07_land_8_20_14_0_80_50_8
CGGAGCCTTGCGTCGCTTCCAAGACTGGTGAAGATGGCGGAGGAGGATTTGGTTAGTGACAGGTCTCTCTGACCCCTCCGGTCGCTGCGGCGACCACCTCCCCTTCGTAAGGGGAGGAAACCGTGTTCCCCTCCTTACGAAGGAGGGGTGAGGGGAGGTTATGTGGATAACAATAAACAAATGCTGAACGATCTCTTATCCAACACTTTGCAGGGTAAACCTGCCCCATGGCTCGACAATTCTGTTGAGTTCGAAGATTTATTTTTAGAGACAAGCTTTAATCACGATGTTCAACCCTTACTTTATCATTTTTTAAATAAAACCCCGGAATGGTTGACCTGGCCGGAGCGTGTCCGTGAGGCGATCATTCAGGAAACTCAATTTCAGAGTGTTCAAACGCTTCTCAAGAAAGCTGAGCTTGAGCGACTCCTTGAGGCGCTGGATCAAAAAAATATCCCCGCGATTTTAATGAAGGGGATGCCGCTGTCCTATCAAATTTATCCCCGCCCGCACCTTCGTCCGTCTTTGGATATTGATCTCTTTATTCAAAAGAAGGATCTTGGGGCTGTAAAAGAAATTATGACAAAGTTCGACTACACGCCGGTGAATAGCGTGGAAGGAGATTTTGTAAGTCACCAGCATACCTTTGTAAAAGAGGACGGCCACGGCATTAAACATGCCTACGATTTCCATTGGCGGATCAGCAATCCGGCGGTGTTTTCGGATAGTTTGACTTTCGCGGAAGCGGATCAAAACGCGAGCGGTGTTCCCGGGCTTGGGAAGCACGCGAGAAGCTTATGTTTGGAACATGCCCTTCTTTTGGCCTGCATTCACCGTGTCGCGCATCATCGGCACAATGAGCGCCTGATATGGCTTTATGATATTCGTTTGCTAGTCAAAAAGATGAGTGCTGAACAAATACGATCTTTTCTTAGGTTTGCCAATGCCAAGCGCGTCAGGTCTGTGTGTTATCAGGGACTCTCGCTTTCAAGGCAATGGTTCGGGACTTCTTTGCCCGAGGCCGAATTGCATGCCTTTGAGAACCAGAATGGCGAGGCGGAGCCGTCAGCGGTGTATCTTCGATCAGAAAAAGGGGGTATTCGACGGAACTTTATGCTCAATTGGAAGACCCTACCGAGTTTGAAAGACAAAACGAGATTTTTGTTGGAAACTGTTTTTCCGTCCCCGGACTATATGCTTAAAAAATACTCAACCCGATCGCGTGTTTTACTGCCTATTTTGTACGCCCGCCGAGGGTGTGCGGGATTGTTGAAATTTTTGCGACGTACGTCATTTCGAACGCAGTGAGAAATCTCCTCACGATATTAAGCTCCGTCATCTCGAGGCGCGCAGTAGGGGCGCACGGCCGTGCGCCCCTACTGCGCGCCACTCGCCTTGATTACCCCTCAAATTCACTCATCATCGATAAAACAAAAGGTAAAAATTTCTGGTTTTTTTGATAGACTTATGCAATAATTATTAACTGGTGCTAGTTTTAGTTGATTAACATGTCGCAACTGTTGTGCTTTAGACATGTTGGAGAAAAATAATCTTGTCTTTTAAGAACGCAGCGTTGTCCATATTTTTTATTACTGTCGCATTGTCTTCTTTGAACGACGCGAAGGCGGCTGATGGTGCCTTGGAGGATTTAACCAAGTATGAAATTGGAACGAAAGATCAGCTCAATATTCAAGTGACCGGCGAGAAGGAACTCTCGGGGATTTTTACCGTGAGTGAAGACGGGGATATTAGCTACCCCTTATTGGGATCTGTTTATGTCCAAAGCCTTACCTTGTCAGAGATCCAGGAATTTTTGACCAATAGCCTAAAAAAAGGTTATCTGCTTAGTCCTGATGTCCATGTGATTTTTTTTGCGGCGCCCCCTAAGCCTGTTTTGGCACCTGAAACTGTAAAAATCGAACCCACGCCAATCATATATAAGACGACTCCAACTCCGGTTGTTTTGCCGGTGGTTAAGACAGAGGCTGTCGGACCGCCAAATTCTGACGCCGACATTATCGATGTCGGCGATAAATTGAATATCCGGGTCTACAAAGAACCGGATCTTTCCGGCGTTTTTAACGTGACCGCATCCGGGAAGATCAATTACCCGATCTTGGGCGAGGTTTACGCCCGATCGCTTTCGTTGGATGAACTTAAGCAGTTTTTCTTTAACAAGTTGAACGGTACTTACGTTAAAAATCCTCAGATAGAAATTACGATAGCTGAAAGTCCTACCAAGTCGGTCTCTGTGCTCGGCCAGGTGACAAAGCCCGGCAATTATATCCTGACCCATCAGTTGACGATCCTCAGGCTCATATCCCAAAATGGGGGATTTGCTCCCGAAGCCGCGACGAGCATTGTGCGCATCGTCCGGTCGCATAAAGACGGAAAAAAAGAGACAGTAAAGGTCAATATTGACAAGGTTATTCAGGGAGAGGCCGAGGATGTCCTGCTCGTGCCCGGAGACATTATTTTTGTCGATTCTCGGAGCAAGGGGCAGGGCAAAAACGAAGTTTCAAAAAATTATATCACGCTTCTCGGACAGGTCGAACGTCCCGGCAATTATTTTTTCAACCCCAATCTCACGCTGATTTCGCTCATCGGCGAAGCGGGTGGGTTTACAGCTGTGGCGGCGACCGGCCGTGTGAAAATTATCCGCCGCTCCTCAGCCGGTAAAAAAAATTCTTTTACCGTTGACGCCGGAAACATCATGAACGGCGGCAAAGATGTGGAGATCGAAGAGGGGGATCTGATCATTGTCCCGGAGTCGTATTTTTAGAGATTTTTTATGACACTGAATGACGGAATTGGAAATGTGCCAAAGATGGGCCTTGACGGAAATCAGTCGACCGACTTAGCGAAGTATTGGTTTGTATTTTTAGCGCACCTGCGGATTATTGCGTCTGCCACAGGAGTTTTTTTTATTATCTCGGTATTTCATTTTTTCAGTCTTCCCAACATCTACACCGCGACGACGACCATTTTGGCGGAGCAAACCGAGACACCCCCATCCCGTCAAGAAATGCTGAAGACAACCACCTCCACTGATGTAGATGAGTATTACGGCACGCAGTTGGCCATCTTGCGTGGCCTTAAAATAGAGAAAATGGTTAAAGCAGAACTTGGAGGTGACTCCGAAGGTTATGCGATTTCCGCCAGTCATATACGTGACACGCGCATTCTTTCATTGTCTGTCACGCACCTAAAGCCGGAACTTGCGGCCAAGATCGCGAATAAGTTTGCCGAGATCTACGTGAGAGAAAGTAAGCATGAGAACGCGTTTATTGGCCAGCAGATCTTGCAGTTATTGCCCGGGAGCCCCGAGGCGGTCTTGCCCGGCGGATCGGCAGTAGTCTCGCAGGGTTTTAGCAAGCAGGAATTTGCTTCGTCATTAAACAGTGTTTCAGGCGATCCCCAAGTCACACAGTTGTTGAATGAAAAACTTGGAATACAATCCAAATTAACGGAACTTTCCCAGCGCTACGGGCCGGAACATCCCGCGATCAAGGATTTGAATCAGCGCCTGAGCACCGTGGAGAGCGACATCAAGGCCAGAAGCGAGACAATCTTAAGCAACGTCAAAGCCAATCTTGCCGGCGAAGCAAATATTACGAATATTAAGGTGCTTGAGGAGGCACCTGTTCCCAAAAACCCTTCAGGACCTAACCGCTTTCGGGGAATTCTCAGTTGGACGTTGATCGGTTTTTGTGCCAGCGCCTCTTTGATCTCTTTCTTTGAATACGCCAATCAAAAGGTTCGTACAAAAAATGACGTGATCTCGCTCGGCATTTGTTTTTTAGGCTATATTCCCCTGGTAACAGAATTCCTTAAGGCCAAAAACTATCACGAATTTCCGGAAGAACCGGACCTTGTGAGGGTGCTCAAGGCCAACGCGACGCTGGCGGATGCCGTGGCCAACGCGAGGACCCACATCCTTTTTTCGATGCCTTATGAAAAATCACGCCGCATCATGCTGACAAGCGCCATCCCGGACGAAGGCAAGTCCACGGTCGCGGCGCTTTTAGCGGTTTCTCTGACTACCTTGGGCCGGAAGATACTGCTCGTCGACGGG
>PEWW01000188.1 GCA_002779345.1 Candidatus Omnitrophica bacterium CG07_land_8_20_14_0_80_50_8
CGCCAGTCCTCCGAGGATTGCGATAATGACCTGTATCCGTTTTAAGATCAAATCATGCTTGGTTTCTTCGACCACCTTCCACCTCCTGTCTAAAAAACAAGACCCATGGTCTCGATGCGCTCATCGCCACGGGTCAAAGTTTAACAAATCCGGTTATTTACGGTCTTTGATCGGCGCGTAGCTCCTGGGGGCGTGACCTATATAGCTTGAGACCGGACGAATCAGACGATTATCCGACAACTGTTCAAGCACGTGCGCGGTCCAGCCGGCCATACGGCTAATCGCAAACATGGTCGTAAATAAATCAATAGGGACTCCGATCGTGTAAAGAATAGAAGCGGAATAAAAATCCACGTTGCAATTCAATTTCTTGCGCGTCCAAACCGCCTGTTCGAATTTCTCAGAGATAGCGTACCATCGTGCCTGTTCAGAATTGGTCTGAGCCAATGATTTAGCCATCGCACGTAAGTCCGCGGCGCGCGGATCCGGCCCCTTGTAAACTCGATGGCCAAAACCCATGAGCTTTTTCTTATTGTCTATCGCGGCATCCAAAAATGTATCCACGTTCTTGATGTCCCCTATTTCGATCAAACTTTCCATGGAACGGCTGTTAGCAGAACCGTGAAGATCGCCTTTCAAAGCGCCGACCGCCGAGGTGATCGCCGAATAAATATCCGAGAGTGTGGAAAATGTCGTGCGAGCGGCAAATGCCGAGGCGTTCAAGTCGTGCTCGGCCAACAGAACGAAATACATATCCAACGTACGTGTCTCGATCGCCGCGGGCTCTTGACCTTTTAGCATGTACAGAAAATTAGCCGCCGTGGCGTATCTGACGTCTTTTTTGGGGTGAACTAGACTCTGAGAGCGGCGCACGCGGTCAAAATAAGCCACCAGGCAGGGCGTTCTGGCGATCAGGCGGATGGCCTTGCGAACATTGGATTCCATGGACTTGTCTTCCGCTTCCGGATCAAAGAACGACAAGAGCGAGACCCCGGTTCTGAGCGCCGCCATGGGATGCACGGTTTTTGGAAATTTTTCAATAAACTCTATGAATCCCTGCGGAAGGTTCCGCTCGCTGATTAATTTATTAGAAAAATCGACCAGCTGTCTGTCTGTGGGAAGATTACCAAACAACAGAAGGTAGGCCGTTTCTTCATAAGTCGAATGCTGAGCCAATTCGTGAATATCATAACCACGGTAATAAAGCTTCGAATTTTTTCCGTCGATCTTGCAGATAGCGCTTTCCCCTGCGACGACGTCTTCCAATCCCTTAGAAAATTTTTCCGTTCCCATAAGAACCACGATAAGAAATCTCCCTCAAGTTCCGGCAATCAATTGTATAGCGTATCATGTGACGAGCGACGGCCTATTGTGCCATCTTGAAAAAATAAAATCAACTGTTACATAATCCCCGCGGCTTGAATGTCCTTAAGACGCTCAATCAATGTTTGATACATCGCCGTCGTCGTCTTTGCCAGAAGGATTGTCACTACGATCGCCAAAAGCGTGACGATCATTTTCCACGTCTTGGAAAATTTTGGACTAAGCCAGACAAGCGGCAACGCGAACGGCCCAAATATAAAGAGCATTAAAAATACGAAATTATTTTTAAAATACCACGGCAGGGGTTTTTCCGTTGACAGTTTTTCCGCTTCGTTCATTTTCCGGGGATTCCGGGCTCAGTCATTCTGACCGGATCCATCACGCTTTGAATGTCAGCTTCCGATAAGATTTTTTTTTCGCGGATCACCTGAATAATGGTTTTTTTTGACCGCAACGCCTCTTTGGCGACTTCGGCCGCTTTGGCATAACCGACAGAGGCGTTGAGCGCGGTCGCTAAACCCATACTGCTTTCCGCGTAGTGCCGGCACCGGTCTTGATTGGCTGTGATGCCTGTCACGCATTTTTCACGAAGAATTTTTAACGCGTTGCCAAAGATCGTTGTGCTGAAATTGAGATTGAACGCCATGACCGGCATCATCACATTCAGTTCAAGTTGTCCTGCCTGTACCGCCAGCGCGACGACCGTATCAGCGCCAATCGCCTGAAACGCGACCATATTCACCATTTCTAGAATCGAAGGGTTTACCTTGCCCGGCATGATCGAGGAACCCGGAGCCATGGCGGGAAGATTGATCTCGGCCAGTCCCGTGGTCGGTCCGGAAGATAAAAGTCGTAAGTCGTTCATTATTCTTGTAATTTCTAGCGCTAAATTTCTCAAACTGCCGGACACCTCGGCCAAAGGCCGTTGGCTCTGCATCGCTTCACGCATATCGGGGGCCGGAACAAAAGACAGACGAGTCAATTTCTCAAGTTCTTTAATGATGGCTTCGCGATAACCCTGCGCCGTATTAAGTCCCGTTCCGGCGGCGCTTCCTCCGATACCCAGTTCGGCCAAAGACTGTTCGGCCCGTAAAATGGAAAGTCTGCATTTTTTAACGGCTTCTCCGTACGCGGCAAACTCTTGTCCCAGACGAATCGGGACGGCGTCCTGAAGATGGGTTCTGGCAGATTTTAAAATATCGTCAAATTCCACACCCTTGGCAAAAAACGCTTTTTCGAGCGCCGTCAGGGGACCGTACAAATATTCTCTTAGAATCAACCGAAGCGCGATCCTGCAAGCGGTCGGAAAAGTGTCATTGGTCGATTGGCCCATGTTCACGTGATCGTTGGGATTTACCGGCGCGTAACTGCCTTTTTTACCGCCCAGTATTTCGTTGGCGCGGTTGGCGATCACCTCATTGACGTTCATGTTGAATGCCGTGCCTGCGCCCATTTGAAACACATCCACGGGAAACTGGTCGTTCAGTCCGCCCGAGAGGATTTCGTCGCACGCCTTCACGATCGCATCCGCGGACGCGCGGGGCAACTCCCCCGCGCTCAGATTCGCGATGGCCGCCGCTTTTTTAATGTAAACATAAGCATCTATAAAACGCGGATGAGCCCTTAAACCGCTGATAGGAAAATTTTCGACTGCCCGGTCCGTTTGAATGCCGTAATAAACGTCTTTGGGGATTTCGCGTAATCCGATGGAGTCTTTTTCTGTGCGAGTTTCCGATATGGACATAGCGTTACTTCGAACCGGCCGCCAACGCCACACCCAAACTCATGCGTGTGAACATACGTTAGACCTTTTCATTGAACGGTTGCGTAAGACCGATAATCTATCGACGGAAAAAGATTATCAATAGATTCAATAGTCTCGAGATATTCGAGGTCCATGTTGTTTTGCGTAATTTTCGACCAAAGGTTAGTAAAGCGCTCTAAGTGGTCTTTAGTGCGTTTTACCGCGTACGAGGTGTGCGTTCCGGTCTTCATGATAAACGCCCAATCGCTCGATTGCGCCAACAACAACTCACGCGCCATCTGATTCAACATCCTTCGCTCAAGTCCTTCGGCGCCGGGACGCTCATTGGTCAGCGCAATCATTCGCTCCGCGGCCTTATGCAGATGCCGGTAGATCCAATCGTTGGCGCCGTTAAGCCACACCTCCATGTAGCCGTTGTAACCCCAGCTTGACATCGAAGGGGTCACCACCTGATTTCTGGGCTGCCGTTCAAGATATTCCATGGGCGTAATGGTTTTTATCGCTTTCTGATCATAATAAATTTTTCGAAAAAGGAATTCAAGCCATTGGGGTCCCTCAAACCACCAATGGCCAAAAAGCTCGGCGTCATACGGAGACAGGGCGATCGGCTTCTGCCCCATGAGCCCCTGGAGATATTCCGCTTGTTTCTCCCGGTTGAACATAAAATTACCCGCGTGCGCCGCCGCTGTCTGGCGCGCCCGCTCAGGAACATAGGGCTCTT
>PEWW01000173.1 GCA_002779345.1 Candidatus Omnitrophica bacterium CG07_land_8_20_14_0_80_50_8
GAGAGGAAAGAGTCAAAACGACGCTTGAGAGCCGGGCACAACAACACAGTTTGCAAGAGAAAATTTCGCAGGTGCTAATCCCGACTGAAAAGGTGTCTGAAATTAAAGCCGGAAAAAAGAAAATTTCCACGAGAAAGTTTTATCCCGGTTACGTACTCGTTGAGATGGAGCTAAACGACGAAACTTGGTATTTGGTCAAGAACACTCCCGGCGTCAGCGGGTTTATCGGTTCCGGACGTAAGCCGCTGCCGCTTAAAGAGTCGGAAGTCGCCTCTATCATCAAACAGGCGGAGGAGAAAAAAGAAAGACCCACGCCAAAGGTTATTTTTGAAAAGGGAGAAAGTGTCCGTGTCAAAGAAGGTCCGTTTGTAAATTTTAACGGAACCATCGATGAAGTGAACCCTAATAAAGGGAAGCTGAAAGTCATGGTGGCGATATTCGGCCGTACGACGCCCGTTGAACTGGAATACTGGCAAGTTGAAAAAATCTAGTGACGACTATCGCTAGATTTTTGAAATCTCAAGCGAAGGAAGCAAGCCGAGGGATCTGACGATGGCTAAAAAGATTAAAACGACGATTAAATTGTATTGCCCCGCGGGTCAGGCGAATCCCGCGCCGCCGGTCGGTCCCGCGTTGGGGCAGCACGGCGTCAATATTATGGAATTTTGCAAGCAGTTCAATGAGCGAACCAAGGGGCGTGAAGGGCTGACCCTGCCGGCCGTGATCACGGTGTATGAAGACCGCTCGTTTGATTTTATTATCAAGAGCGCTCCCAGTACCGTGCTGCTTAAACGCGCGTGCGGTGTCGCGAAGGCCTCAGGCGAACCGAACAAAACAAAAGTAGGCAAAGTCACCGTTACCCAGGCCAAGGAAATTGCGGAAGAAAAAGCTAAAGATTTAAACTCTAAGGACATGGCGGGCGCGCTTAAGATCATTCGCGGTACGGCGCGCAGTATGGGCATTGAAATAGAGGGGTGACGCTGGATGAGTAACCGACTTTCAAAACGAAATAAAGCGCTTGTGAAACTGACGGAAAAGAAGAAGTCCTATCTTTTGAAGGACGCGATTAAAATTTTGAAATCCGCTCCCGGAACCAAATTTGACCAGTCGGTAGAGTTGCAGTGCAAACTAGGCATTGATCTGACCGCCAATGATCAAGTGGTCCGAGGCACGATGGTTTTGCCGCATGGCCAAGGCAAGAAGCTTCGCGTCATTGTGTTCTGCAAAGACGAAGGGGCTAAAGCCGCGGAGGAGGCAGGCGCTGATCTGGTGGGCGGGGACGACCTGGTCGAAAAAATTCTTGGCGGATGGATGGATTTTGATGTAGCGGTCGCGACGCCGGCTATGATGAGGGCAGTGGGAAAACTTGGCAAAGTTCTGGGCCCCAGAGGTCTCATGCCTTCTCCGAAGGCCGGTACGGTCACCGACGATCCGGCAAAGGCCGTCAAGGAAGTCAAGGGCGGACGCGTTGAATTCAAAATGGACAAGTTTGCGAACGTCAACACGCTGATCGGAAAACTGTCTTTTTCCGAAGAGGCGCTGGCGGAAAACGGAACTGTGCTTATTGAGTCTCTTATCAAGGCGCGTCCCAAATCATTGAAGGGCGCGTTTATTAGGAGCGCGTGTCTCTCAAGCACGATGGGACCCGGCATCCGTCTTGATCTGGCGAAATATTTGAAGGTTGAAGAAACGGACGATTAAATCGTAAAGGTTCGATCTTATGAAGGAAACAGGTTTTAGCCGAGTTTCTAAAAATTTAATCATCACTCAGATCGAAAAAGAGCTTGATTCCAGGCCCGCTTTTTTTATCACACAGCATACGGGTGTATCTGCCTCGTCTTTGGATAAGTTGAGAGTTAAACTTCGCGGCGCAAATTCCCGGTATCTGGTTGTCAAGAACAGCCTTGGCCGCAGGGCTTTGGATAGGGGTAAATTTGCGTCCCTAATCAAGCACGTGACCGGTGCCTGCGGCATTGCTTTTTCTAGCGGAGATCCCGTGTTGTCTTCTAAAATATTGATGGATTTCTCAAGGGAAAACGCGGGGTTTAAGGTTCAATCCGGGTTTATCGACGGCGCCCCGATTGGCGTGGACGAGGTAAAACAGCTGGCGAATTTGCCTGCTAAGAACGTGTTGGTATCACAGGTGATCGGCGGTGTACAGGCGCCTCTTTCAAGATTTGTGGGCGTATTGTCAGGCACCCTACGAAAGATTGTGACGGTTCTTGACGCAATCGCGAAGAAAAAGGGTGGAGCATAATTGCAATTTAATCGAGGCAATTTCCGCCACAAGACGCTGGTGGATTCGTCCACAAAGCGTTTTGTGGCGGATTCGCCGATGCTTTTTCGCCAGAGGACGAATCCGTCCTTCGGCGGAGTGGCGAACGTAAAACAGTGAGGAACAAAAAATGACACAGGCAGTGGAAACACAAAAAAGTGAAAAGGCTCAGGAAATAATCAACTCAATCGAAACGTTGAGTGTGCTTGAGCTCGCGAATCTCGTGAAGGCGTTGGAAGAAAAGTTTGGCGTATCAGCCAACGCTCCCATGATGATGGGCGCAGTGGCCGTTGCCCCAGGTGCCGCCGGTGCAGGGGCGCCAGTCGAAGAGAAGACTTCGGTAACCATCGTTCTTAAGAGCGCGGGCGCTAACAAGATCCAGGTTATCAAAGGAATCCGTGCCATCACGACCTTAGGCCTGAAAGAAGCCAAAGATCTCGTGGACGCGGCGCCGAAGCCAATCAAGGAAAATGTGGCTATCAAAGAGGCTGAAACGATTAAGAAAACCCTGGAAGCCGCGGGCGCTGCGATTGAGCTTAAGTAAATGAGCGCGTGACTTGCGACGCCAAAGGCATCGGTAAGTCACCGGCGCGAATTCCCGCCATAAAGCATCGGCGGGTCTGCCCAAGCGGTTTTGTGGACAGGTCCGACGCGCGGTTTGGCGGATATCCTGAGGAGGCTCTCAAGATCCGACGAAGGATCTAAGCGCTTGGATTGGGATTTCTTGCTTTACTCGAAGTGCCAATGATCGAAAAACAGAGGGATGGAAGACCGCTTATGATAAAACGTATCAGTTTTGGAAAAATTCCAGAAGTTTGTGAAATGCCTCATTTGGCAGAAATACAGACCAAATCTTATGAGGATTTTCTTCAACTTGGGGTTCCCAGGAGCCGCCGCAAGAATATCGGCCTTCAAGAGGTTTTTCAGGAAGTATTTCCGATCGATAGTTACGACGGCAACTACAAGCTGGAGTACGCAGGCTATGTACTCGGAAAGCCAAAATATACGCTTGAGGAATGCCATAAAAAGAGTACGACCTACTCTGTTCCTCTAAAAATCAAGGTGCGTCTAAAAAGCGCCAAAGAGGCCAAGGAACAAGAGATCTATGTAGGGGATCTGCCGTTGATGACTGAGAACGGCACCTTTGTGATCAATGGGGACGAACGCGTGATTGTGAGCCAATTGCACCGCTCGCCCGGCGTTTCCTTTGAAAAGTCGATTCATACGAACGGGAAGGTACTGCACTCAGCCCGTATTATCCCGCACCGCGGCGTATGGCTCGAGTTTGAGTTTGACATCAACGATACGCTTTACGCCTACATTGACAGGAAGAAAAAGATATTAGCTACCACGCTTTTACGCGTTTTTGGTTATGACACCGACGAAGCGATTATCAAAGCGTTCTGCGGCCTTGAAAAGATAGAATCGATCAATCGCTACAATCCAAAGAATCTAATCGGTCACACCGTGGCTCAGAATATTGAGCACCCCGAAACTAAAGAATTGATCGCGGAACAGGGCGTGCCGCTCACACGCGAGTTACTGACCCGGTTGTCAGCCGAGGGTATTAAAAGTATCACTATCATGCGGACCGAGTCGCCTGAAATTGTCGCGACTCTTAAAAAAG
>PEWW01000017.1 GCA_002779345.1 Candidatus Omnitrophica bacterium CG07_land_8_20_14_0_80_50_8
AGAAAAACAACGCCAGTACCACCATGAAGACTGTCGATGATGTTAGGATCGTGCGTGACAAGGTTTGGTTGACGCTGGTATTGATCGACTGCTCGAACGATTCCTTCAGGCCCATACGGCGCCGCTCTCGAATACGGTCAAAGATCACGATAGTATCATTGGTCGAATAACCCAAGATCGTCAAGACGGCTGCAAATACCGGGATTGAAAACTCCCGGCCGCTCAAGGCCACAATTCCGATCGTCGCCAGACCGTCATGGAACAGCGCCAGGATACCGCCAAAAGCGAATCTAAAATCAAAACGGTAAACCACATAGAGCCAGATTCCAAGAAGCGAGAGCGCCATCGCCCACATCGCTTTTGTCTTCATCTCACCTCCCACCACTGGGCCCATATTTTCGATCCGCAGGACCTCATACGGATTGCCCGGAAAGTCCTTCTTAAACTTCTCAGCGATAGGCTTCTCGGACCCTTGGGCCGTGCGGATCATAATCTCATTCGTCCCGCCGACCTTCTGAATGGTGGCTGTGCCGTAACCGATCTCACTAAGCGATTTTCTGATCTGCTCGATCGAGATGGGATTTTTAAATCCATATTCCTGGAAAGATCCGCCGGTAAATTCGACGCCGTACATGTCATCGCCACGTTTCACAAAGGCAAACATGCCTGCTAGAATCACGGCGATTGAGGCGATATAGCAGAACTTTCTGACTTTTAGGAAATCCAGATTCGGCGTCTTGCGTAAAAATTGAAGCATCCGCATGTTCTTCAGACTGCCCTTCGCGAGCATCAGATCAAAAATGGCCCTCGTCACAAATATACCGGTGAACATGCTGGCAACAAGACCGATGGACAATGTCAGCGCGAAACCCTTGATCGGACCGCTCCCCATAAAATACAGAATCGCCGCCGTGATCAGCGTGGTGAGATTGGAGTCAAGGATCGCAGAAAGGGCCTTATGGTATCCCGCGTTCAGCGAGGCCGACATGGGCTTTTTCAAAGCCAACTCTTCGCGGATACGCTCAAAGATCAGCACGTTGGTATCCACCGCCATACCGATCGTCAGGACCGTGCCCGCGATACCGGGCAGAGTCAGCGTCGCGTGAAAATAGCTGAGTGCCGCCAGGATGATCAGAATGTTCAATAAAAGCGCAAAGTTGGCCACGAAGCCGGCCATCAAATAGTAAAGCGCCATAAACGCCACGACCGCCGCGAATCCAACCGCGGAGGCACGAATGCCCTGGTCGACAGAATCTTTCCCCAGGCTTGGACCGACACTACGTTCTTCCTCCACGATAATGGGCGCCGGCAAGGCGCCCGCCCTTAAAGCGATGGCGAGGTCATTGGCGGAATCATAATTAAAACGGCCGGAAATCTGCGCGCGGCCTGAAGGGATCTTCTCGTTGATCACCGGCGCCGACTGCACTTTGTCGTCGAGTACGATGGCGAGCCTCTGCCCCACATAAGCGCCCGTCACCTCCGAAAAAATCTTGGCGCCTTCCGGATTAAACTCAAGCGACACCACCGGCTCGTTGAACTGTGATTCAAAATTGACCGCGGCGTTCGTAATGTATTTACCCGTCAACAATACCTTGTCCTCGAGCAGATACTCACCCGCCTCGTCGGACTTATACAATTTGTGCCCGGCAGGCACTTTTCCCGCGAGCGCTTCTTTTAATTTTTCCTTATCCTCCGAGACGACTTTGAATTCCAACAACGCGGTCTTTCCCAGTAAAGCGAGCGCGCGTTCACGGTCCGTGACGCCCGGCAGCTGAACCACGATCCGGTCTGCCCCTTCCATCTGGATGGAAGGCTCTGAAACGCCGAACTGATCGATGCGGTTTCGGATAATTTCCATCGCGCGGCCCGAAGCGTCGTCCTTGGCCTTGCCCTCCAGTTTCGAGGTGTCCACCCGGAGGATCAAGTGCATGCCGCCCTGAAGATCCAACCCCAGCTTTATTTTACCGTCCGTTTTGCCGGGGGCCGTATTAAAGGGAGGGATCGCATAAAACAGGCTCACCGCCACGACCGCCGCGACCAGCGGCATGCGCCATTTCAAACTTTGTTGTGTCACCCCACCACCTCTTTTCTTCTGCCGCAGGCGTTGCAAACTATTTTATGTTGAGTGAATGCGGCAGAAAAATTTACCGCAGGTAAATTTAAAAATCCTTCAAATTTTAAAAGAGATGGTGGGGTCATCACGCTCCTTATCGGTACTTATCTACTTTTTTTTAACGGTTAGGATTGAAGATTTCTCTATCTCGATCTTGACGCCGTCCGCGATCCTCAATGTCAACGTTTTTTCGCCGACGGTGACCACGGTGGCATGCACGCCGCCGCTCGTGATCACTTCGTCGTTCTTATCGAGCTTCGCGAGCATCTCGGCGTGGTCTTTTTGTTTTTTCTGCTGCGGTCTCAGAATCAAAAAATAAAAAACCACAAATAAAAAAACCAACGGTAAAAATTGCAGAAACGGACTTGGCTCATTCATGATTCATTCCTTTGCTATTAAACTTAAGCTCAAACTCTCGGCGAAACTCCAAAAACCGATCCACTTCGATAGCGTGCCTCATCGAATCCAGTAATTGTATAAAAAATGTGAGGTTGTGTAAAGAAGCAAGTCGCCCTGCCAAATACTCCTCGGCGTTAAACAGGTGGCGGATATAGGCGCGCGAATAGGTCCGGCAGGTGTAGCACGGACAGTGTTCGTCGATCGGCCTAAAATCCCTGATATAAGAACTGCCTCTCATGAGAAGCTTGCCGGTGGATGTAAAAACCGTGGCGTTGCGGCCGTTGCGTGTCGGGACCACGCAGTCAAACATATCCACCCCCTGAGAAACCGCCTCAAAAAGATCCATCGGCATCCCGACTCCCATGAGGTAGCGCGGCTTGTCCTGGGGTAATTCGGGAAGCGTTTCGTTCAAGATCTCGTACATTAGCTCGTTGGGCTCGCCGACGCTTAAACCTCCGATCGAATAGCCGGGAAAATCTATATCCAGAAGTTCACGGGCCGCCCTTTTTCGCAGGTCCGGATAGGTGCCGCCCTGGACGATGCCGAACAACAAGCCGCCGCCGAACGTCGTTCGTCCGTGAAGCCGGGCGGCTTTGCTTTTTTGGGCCCATTCACGCGTCAACACCGAGGACTTTTCTATCACTGACTTTTCCGAAGGGTATTTCACGCATTCGTCCAGCGGCATCAGGATATCACTACCGAAAGACTGCTGAATGCGGACCACATCTTCCGGGGTTAAAAAATGCCTGGATCCGTCGATGTGAGATTGAAATTCCACGCCTTCATTTTTTATTTTAATCAAGGTCGATAAACTAAAAATTTGAAAACCGCCGGAATCGGTCAGAATCGGTTTCTGCCAGGACATGAACCGGTGAAGACCGCCCGCCTCTTGAATAAGCTTTTCCCCGGGCCTAAGATATAAATGGTAGGTGTTCGACAAGACCACTTGCGCGCCGGCATCCAAAAGCTCCTGATTAGTGATGGTCTTGACGGTCGCCTGCGTGCCCACCGGCATAAAAACCGGCGTGCGGATATCTCCGTGCGCTGTCCTGAGCACCCCGCTCCTCGCTCGGGTCTTCGGGCACTTGTGGCATACCCGGAAAGCGCCACCACCGAACGTCGTTCCGAGGGGAGGCGTTAGGTGTGATTTCCCGGCGGCTAACGTCTCCCCCCGGAACGACGTTCGTGCGTTAGTCCTGAGTTTCATATCGCCTCACTCCATGGCCGAGTTTCAAATCCTTTAATGAATTAAATAAAAGTCCGAACGCCATGACTAGCAGCAGCAGGCATACAATAAAAATAGAAACAGGCGCTTCAGGACCCATCAACGCCCATCCCAACATGCCAATCGCAAAAAGAATCGTAAAACCGCTATAAATAATCAACAGC
>PEWW01000161.1:0-820 GCA_002779345.1 Candidatus Omnitrophica bacterium CG07_land_8_20_14_0_80_50_8
TTACAAAATGTGAAGAAGATCAATGTGGTCTTTATACGGCTAATATATATAGCATGAGTGTTGTTGAGATTGCTCACTATCCAGGTGTGGAAGTGAGCCAATTAAATTGGAGACCCTCTATAATTCTGAATCCATCAATAATTCCCCCGACTTCAACCCCAATAGCTTCCTGGAATCTTTTGCCTATACCTCCCCTTTACGACGATTTTGAATCCAATGACATAGATAATGATAAATGGGGCGAAGGATGGGGAGCTTCAGTTGCGGGAAGTTCAGGGTACTATAGCTATAAACAAGATAACGGCGTTCTAGAAATTAAGAGTAATGGGACAATTCAATCTGAAGATTTTGGTTTGCCACTTACGGGAGCACGATCGATTTCTCAGATACAGGCTTTTGAGGCAAGATTAAAAATTAGTAGAGGAAGTCAGGGATTCGCGTTTGTAAAAATTCAAATTAGCGCCGATCTTGACACTTACGATTGGTATACACAATGTCGGCTCGGAGGATCGTTACAAAAACAGCCCACTTTTATTTGTGATATTGCAAAATCTTTGGGCGGATATGGAATAGTTTATCAGACGGATGCCGTGTCGATAAATTTTGATCAGTGGTATGTAGTACGTATCGAAATCCAACCAGATTCTGGAGCAGTTCAATATTACTTAGATGGTAATTTACTAAGCACTTATGTGCCGGATGATGTAGATGAATTGACACAAGAAAATGTTTGGTTTTATCCTAATATTGGAGCATGGGTTTCTAATGGATCAATTACTGCATACGTTGATAACGTTAGAATCACAGAAATGAAATAATA
>PEWW01000161.1:850-3900 GCA_002779345.1 Candidatus Omnitrophica bacterium CG07_land_8_20_14_0_80_50_8
GATTTTCCCGAAGATTCGCTTGAGACTGAATCGGTTCGAACGATGGAAACTCAATTGGCGTCGATTGCCCAACGTCTTTCAAAGTTGCTTTTAAGCGCCCGGCTTGGTTTTATCGCCAAAAATGGATTAAAAGTGGTTATCGCCGGCCGGCCGAATGTCGGAAAGTCAAGTCTCATGAACTGTCTGGCGCGTACCGACCGTGTCATTGTCACCCCTTATGCGGGCACGACCCGTGACACGGTTGAGACTCAAATACAAATTCAGGGGTTTCCGGTGAGCATAGTCGACACGGCGGGTATCCAGGAGACGAGTCATCCGATTGAAATAGAGGGGATCAAACGCACAAAAGCCGCGGTCTTTGAATCGGATGTTGTTTTGTACGTTATGGACGCCAGTCAGGAAGGGCACCCTGATGACGATGCGCTTCTTAGGGATTTGGGGGATAAACCAAAGATCATCGTCCTGAATAAGTGTGATCTTCCTCAAAACGTGAACGAGCGTAGGATACGCCTGCAGAATAAAAATGCGGCCATTTTTAATACCTCTTGCATTACGCATGAAGGTATCGAATGGTTAGAAAATGAAATAGTCGGATTCATAACCCACGGAAAAGCTCAAAGTTCAGAAGAAGTCGTTGTCAGCTCTGTGCGTCAGAAGCATCTGTTGGAAAAGGCCTTCCAGAACGTCACGGATGCCACAAACGGCGCTCGGTCTCAGTTATCTCCGGAGCTATTGGCTGTGGATGTGCGCTTGGCCCTGGATCAACTGGGAGCTTTGGTGGGAGAAGTAGTGACCGACGACATCCTGGAGGCGCTCTTTAGTCAATTTTGCGTGGGTAAATGACCCCACCACCCGTTTCGTCCGCCGAGGGCGGACCGATTCCTTCGGAATCGAGAGAAATGGGCGGTGGGGTGATGCCGCAAAACTCTTGCAGTGTGGTTGGCTAATCTATATAATAACGCCGTTAATACGAAAGAGTTATAAGAATTATGATGCTTGATAATTCGGATTCTATTTTAGTCCAGTGGTGTCATAACAGGATTTTTTTTACCGGTTTTTGTTCCTGGGCCATAGCCCAGACGATCAAGGTGATACTCGGGGTTATGCGGGAACGGCGTTTTAATTTTAGATGGTTTGTCGGATCCGGCGGCATGCCCAGTTCCCACGCGTCGTTGGTTACGGGCCTTACCACCGCCCTGGGCCTTTACTACGGTTTTAATTCCGGTATCTTTGCGTTATCTTTCGCGTTCACGATGGTAGTCATGTTTGACGCGCAAGGCGTCAGACGCCAGAGCGGCCATCAGGCAGAGGCGTTAAATAAGATCATGGATGACCTTTACGCGAACCGGGGGGTCAAGGAAGAACGGTTGAAAGAGCTTTTTGGACATACTCCGGTGGAAGTTTTTACCGGTGGTTTGGTGGGCATTGTGGTTGCGTTTCTTTTTTACCGGTAGGGGGGATTCATTGAACAAAACAAAGATTCTAATATTCTTCCTGGGTTTTGTTGTCTTATCAAAGCCGCTTCACGCTGATGCCGTGAAGCTTGAGTCTCAAAACAAGCCGGTGTCTATGTCCGTGGAGACGGCCGCATTTAAGGCTTTTTTTTCTCCGGAACCCGATGCGCATTCGGTGATTTATGAAGTGAAGCGCGGCGATAATTTGACGAGCATTTCTA
The DNA here is from genome assembly GCA_002779345.1 of Candidatus Omnitrophica bacterium CG07_land_8_20_14_0_80_50_8. GTDB lineage: Bacteria > Omnitrophota > Gorgyraeia > 2-02-FULL-51-18 > 2-02-FULL-51-18 > 20-14-0-80-50-8. Next base: position 2,526 of record PEWW01000161.1, read on the forward strand.
AGAAATATCACGTGACGGCCGACGCGATCCGCCGGACCAATCATTTGGAGACAGACAAGCTGGCCTTGGGCGCGCGATTGAAGATCTCCACCTATAAGCTAAGTGTGGTGGTGGATAAATCTCAGAATACTTTGATTTTGAAGGGCGACGAAGAGGTTTTGAAGACGTATACCGTCGCGACCGGCGCGAACAATTCCACGCCCGTGGGAGTTTTTAAGATCACCGATAAATTAATTCACCCGACGTGGTATAGGCCTGACGGAAAAGTGATTCCTTACGGCGACCCCGCGAATTTGCTGGGAACGCGGTGGATGGGCATCAGCAAGCCGGGCTATGGCATCCATGGCACTTTTGAGTCCCAAAAACTTGGCCGCCAAATCACCGACGGCTGTGTACGGATGAAAAATGAGGAAGTAGAAGAGCTCTATGGACTTCTTACTCCGGGCACTGAAGTCACCCTGGTGGATTAAAAAGCAATGATCTCAACGCTTGAATTTGAAAAACCGATCGTAGAGCTTGAAAAAAAGATCTCGGAATTGAAACACTTAAGTTCCGACGGCAATTTAAATCTTCAATCGGAAGTGAAGAAGCTTGAGGCGCGCCTGGCTCACGTCAAAAAAGAAACCTACGCTCAGCTCACCCCTTGGCAGCGTGTCCAGATCGCCCGGCATCCAAAACGGCCGTATACGCTGGATTATATCCGGTTGATTTTCACCGATTTTTTTGAACTCCACGGAGATCGCACGTTCGCGGATGACAAGGCGCTTGTGGGCGGTTTCGCGAAGTTTGACGGCCAGCCTTTGGTGGTGATAGGTCATCAAAAGGGCCGTGACGCCAAAGAGAACATCATGAGAAATTTTGGGAGCGCCCACCCGGAAGGTTACCGCAAAGCGCTCAGGCTCATGAAAATGGCTGAAAAATTTTCACTGCCAATTATCGTTTTCATAGATACACCCGGCGCCTACCCCGGCATTGGCGCCGAGGAACGCGGTCAGGCCTATACCATTGCATTCAATATTCGCGAAATGGCCAGGATCCGCGTTCCGATTATCGTGTTTGTCATCGGTGAGGGCGGCTCAGGCGGCGCTTTAGGCATCGGCATGGGAGACAAAGTTCTCGTGCTGGAGAACGCCTATTACTCGGTGATTTCGCCGGAAGGTTGCGCCGCGATCCTCTGGAAAGACAGAACCAAGTCGCCCGAAGCTGCCGCGGCGCTGCGACTAACGGCCAAGGATTTATTGGAAATGAAGCTCATCGACGAGATCATTAAGGAGCCCTTAGGCGGCGCGCACACGAACCTCGGGTTCGTCGCCGAAGCAGTAAGGGTGGCCGTTAAAAAATATTTAAAGGAGCTTCGGAGTATTTCAAAGGACTT
>PEWW01000175.1 GCA_002779345.1 Candidatus Omnitrophica bacterium CG07_land_8_20_14_0_80_50_8
CCCGGTAGGCTTCATTTTTAATTCGGTTGTACTCATAGCACTTTCCCCGGACCGTAAATTCCTGTGTCGTTCTAACGGAAGCCGATGTAATCGAATAAACGGATTCCGGAATAATTCGATAGCGGGATAAGGCGAATTCAAAAGAAATGTACGAGGGACAGTAAAGGCGATTGGCTATTTCCATTTCTCCCGCGGGGTCCAGCTTCATCGCGTAGAGCCCGTTGCGGAGCTTCATAAAAAGGTCTTGGGTATGGTTCTTGATGAAGGTTTTCGCCGCCCAGTCGTTGACCGAAAAGACACGGCGGAACTCTTCGGGGGAGAAAAGCCGGATTTCTTTTTCCCTGAGGGTTTGTTGTACTTTTAGTGGTTTGAGTTTATGTATCATAATGTACTAATTCTAAGACGACTATTTTCCTAAATTATATCACATTTCTTGGAAGATGCAAGGGGTATATCCGCACGAAAATAGGGCCCTGGCGCGTCATGTATGGTGTGACACCATGGGCGCGATAAATCGCGACCGAACGAGGCTGGTTTAAAAAACCTAGAGATCATTGAATTCTTGGGCGGTTAGTCCTGCCTGCTTGATGAGCTTTTTCAGGATTCCGATGCCCAGCTCTCCGTGCTACGGGACAGACAGAGTGTAAGGATAGCCGGGCTTTACAAGCATGACGTGGGATCCGACCTGACGGTCTATCGTCCATCCGGCGTGCCTGAATTTTTTAACGGCATCAGATCCGGAACAGAGCTTTAAATGAAAACTCAAACAAGGACCTCGATGCCGTGGGTTTTGTGTTTTCTGGCTCTATCATTCATCACTTTGAGCCAGCCGATAATAGCCTCTTTGATGTTAGCCCTGGCTTCTGTCAGAGTCTCGCCTTGAGAGACGCATCCGGGAAGCGCCGGGACCTCCGCCACGTAGTAGCCTGATTCGTCTTTTTCAATCACGACATGCAGTCTCATAGGTAACCCCTTTTGCTTATAATATACCATAAACTAAATCGCTTGTTGTTGTTCACGGAGATTTTTAGATTAATTTACCGTTATACCAAACCCATACTGGTTTCCCATCCAGGGTGGCGTAACCCCGCCGCCCGTTTGGCCGGGTGGGCACAAGGCCCGCCCCTACGAGAAGATGACCAGACCCCATTCAATTCCACAATCCGGGGACACACACCTAATTCACAATGCGGGCACAATCCGCTTTTCAATTTCTTTTAAGGTGTCGTTGACGAGATGCGCTTTCGCCCAAGCTTTTTGTTTTTCATCAAGCGCTTCTCCCAAACCCTGCAGAATGTTTCGCGCCGTGTAAGTTTTTGAGATAAATGGAATCAAACCGTGCAAGTAGTCCCCAAGCGTCTTGCCGGTTCTTTCCGTCACAAGCCTTTCGTTAATGGGAAACCCCGCTTTCAGAAAATGCCAGCTATCGTAAAGATCGCGGGCAACCGCCGTCTTCCGATCGGTTAAAGCCACGAGTTTATTCGTCAGAAGCGTCGTTTCATCGGGAATAAAAAGCGCCGCTCCCAAAAACCACGAAGGTTTATAAGCGTTATTCTTCCAAAGCCGTTTATTGATCTCGATTTTGATGTTGGGATGGCCTCTCCCATAATCGAAAAGGCCGAAAAGAGTATATTGCTTGTCGTAAAATTCCTTGAAGTGTCCATGCCGCGAAACAATTTCCCGCAATCGGTCGGTATCCGTCGACGAGAACTGTGTGCGCATGTCAAAATCAAGGTCGAACGAAAACATCGGAAGATTGTAAAAAAAATAAGAGCAGGTGCCGCCTTTGAACACGAGCTTCTCGGGAAACTCCTTTATGATCTCCACTAGAAGTAGAGATAAATACCGCTCGTGCGCCGTCCGGTCGAATCCCATGCTCATAAAAGCGCCCGCGTTTTTTTCTGGACGGTGAGAGGATAATATCGGCTTAAATTTTGAAGGTGCGTTTTATTGAGCTTTGCGGCATCATCCACGTCCGGCAGATACCCAAAGTAAAAACTATCGAGCACCGCGCGCTCCGGATCCGCCATAAAAACACCGTCGCGAATGACAAGGCCGTCGCGGTTGAAGAAAAGATCTTCTTTCATCGCACAATAGCTGTAAAGCGTGTCTTGGATCTTTCGCCGAGAAACGCGTCTGGCGACAGACCCAATCTCGCCTCGCGCCTGGAAATTGACGCCTGCAAAAAAAAGCACGGCGTGGAACGACACGTAGGAGGGACTAAGCAAGCGATTGGCAAATTCATACCGGTTGTAGCGCTCGTTTAAGGCATAATACCCGTCGGCCAGGCGAAGGAGAAGCCCCTTATCGGTCATACGAACGGCGGCAATCTTGGCATTCAAGGCATTCGCCCGCCAAAACATACGCAACTCCAGCAGCGTAAATACCGTCCGTCCGGAATCCATTAGCCGCTTCAATCTCTGTGAATTACTTGATTTTAACATATAAGTATACGTTTCTGTATACCAGGATGATAAGTTAAGGGCCATAATTTGTCAAGCCTGTTGTTTGTGACCGACAATCCGGGGACACACATCTAATTCAATGCTCAAGAGGGGAAGGTGCTGGATATTGAATTGGTCGTTCCAAACGGGATTATTAGTCCTGAAATACAAAGGGTTTTAAGCACACATGCGGATCTGTTGAATACAAGAACCGGAGGTTTCGTGGTCTTCGTCAAGCCAACCCTAGCTGAAAAGCCAAACTACATATCAGTCATACAAACATTAAATGAGCTGGGAATTCAAGTGGTGGTTGCCGATTCCTTTGAAGAAATAAGGAGCGGTGCTAGACTTGGATCGAAGAATGTCACATTCACCGTCAAAAGAACCCCGGAGACCTTGAAGACAGTCGGAACCTTGCTCGGCACCAACCGTCGGGATGTCTATGCGATGGTAGATCCGCGTTATGACTTGCAAGAAGGCGTGGTCTGGCTAAGTATTGCGGCAAGTCAAATGGCCCATGAACATGACAAGAGCGCCGTAGCGGTCTGGGATCTCAATAATCTTGACCCACAGGTCAAGGAGTTCTTCGCACATAACGATATCTATGTTTATGTGATCGCCAAGGTATGGCAATACCTGAAAGACATGTTCCGGTCCGTGCATGCATCGGCAGTAGCGGCGTAAGCCAGCCGACATGGGCGCGATGAATCGCGCCCCCACATGGCAGATTACCTGTCATTGCTGCGGCACATGCTTCATGTTATACTTCAGGCGAGCACGATCAATTTGATGCAGGAGGTCAGGATGAAATATCCCGTAGTGGTTCATCAGAGCAAACATGGTTTTGACATTCATTGTCCGCTTTTGCCGGGCTGTCATAGCCAGGGAGACAGCTTGGAGGAAGCGCTCGCCAATATCAAGGACGCGATCCACACCTACCTTGAAATGATTTCCGAGGAGGAAAAAGGTTCGCTCTACGAGGTAGAGGTCGCGGTTTAATGCTCTTTACGGATCTGTCTTCCGATCGTGTAGTCACAGCGCTTTCGAAAGCTGGATTCAAAATTATCAGGCAAGGCAAACACATCGGCATGTCGGATGGCGCCCGCCATCTAACTATTCCCCGTCACAACCGCATCAATCCCTATACGTTGAAGTCCATTATTAAAGACGCCGGTCTGACAGACGAGCAATTCAATAAGTTGGTTTAATCGCGCGTAAGCCTGCCATATATTTTAAAATAATCTGAACGAAAATAGGGCCCTGCGGCGTCCACGCGACGGCCATCGCGGCGTAAGACAGGAGATATCATATATTGACTATTTCATATTTTATGATATCCTTTAAACAGACGAGGATCTTAGCATGTTGAGAAAAATAGGACAAAACTTCCAGATCGCGCTCCCCCAGCAGATCGTGAGACTTCTGGGGCTTAAAATAAACGA
>PEWW01000014.1 GCA_002779345.1 Candidatus Omnitrophica bacterium CG07_land_8_20_14_0_80_50_8
GGCGGTCAAAGCGTTCGAGTCATTGTTAAAGGCGCTTCGATCAACAAGAATGCCGATATGATCCGGTTTAAATTTTTGGACGGAGGAAGCGGCACTGCGATTAATTCTGCGTATTTTGGATCTCAAAGCGGTACGGCAGGGCTTTCCTCCTCGACGCAACTTTGTTTTGAAACTTCCGACGTAGCCGAGGGCGCAGAAGAGCCGGCAGGGTCGCTGGGTTGCGGCGGCGGAACCACAACGGGTCCGGTCACCATCGGAACGGGAAATCACCGTTGGACCGCGTGGTTTATACCTTCTTCAAGCATTACGGCCGCCACCGGCCCTAATTACATCGTAAGTTATTATTCGCCCTCCGGAACGCCACAGTCTTGGACTGACAGCGGAGGGGGTACTCATGGATTTCTTGTGGACGGTGACCATGCGTCAGGAACTTCAGACTGGCAAACGGAAGGCGGGCTTACCAATTACACGAGTAGTTCCACGCTTGTTGGCGTAGAAGAAATGTCGACGTGGAGAAAAACCGGCACCGCTACTTCTCAAATTTATGACACAAAAATGACGGCGCCGGTTTATGGAACCATTGCATGGACTTCAGTGGTGCCGACCGGCGCTTCGATTACCTTAAAGGTCAGATCGTCCGCCAATGCGGACATGACAGGCGCTTCGGACTGGAGCGCTTCAAGCTCTTTTACGAGTTCGCCGGGTTCTCTGGGGGCGGTTCCGAACACTCGTTATGTCCAGTTTCAAGTGGGGCTTGTGGCGGCAGACCCTTATGCCTCTTTTCCAACTGTGGATAAAGTAAAAATAGACTGGCCCGGCCAAACGGCGCTTGTGACCGTGAGCGGTCATTTTACCAAAAAATCTGATTATGGCATTTTTAAGGTTCTAGTGGACAATCAGCCTCTTGTAAAAACGCTTGGGGTCGCTTTGTCTGAAACTATTGCCTATCGCGGCAAAGATTTCACAACCTCATTGAGCGCCGAGATAAAACCTAAAAATACAGGAAAGTAGCAGGCAGGGGAGGGACTAAAAATGAAAAAGGCCTTACGAGCAGGCGAAAAAGGCACTATTTTTCTAACGACCATGGTCTCGATGCTTATTATGATTTTGATTGGAGGTTATATTTTTCAAGTCACCACCCAAGACACTCACCTCATCGCCAAGATGAAAAAATCTCTGCAGGCCCAGCAGATCGCTGAAGCCGGACTGGCGCGTGGTTTATCGACGCTTGCGACGAATTGGTCTAGCAGTATTGCCACAAGCGATGTTTCGTTGGGAGTCGGAAGTTATAGCACCTCCCTGATCTCGTCCGGAGGCAGGTATTTGGTCTCAAGCCTTGGAACCGTGAACGACGTATCACGGACCGTGACAGCCGAAGTGACAGCGCCCGTTACTTCCGCGTTCAACTACGCGCTGGCGGCGGGAAGTGAGCTTGAATTTGAAATCGTAGGACAATCGTTCATCGTTACCGGCGGCGATCTCTACGGTGGAGAAGAAGTGAAGCTTGAAGCACAAGCGGGCTCCAGTACCATTACGGTCGGCAAGATAGACTCAGGCGGTGAAATCGAAGTGTCCGGGTCAAGAACCATTACGACCGGCACACGGACTGAAAACGCTCCCCAAGTGACATTTCCGATGGTTGATTTTTCGTATTATCAATCGATCGCGCAGTCGACCGGCACGTATTATTCAGCGTCAAAAACATTCAGCACCACAAACTCTATTCCTTCGCCGGACGGCCGTGTCGTTTTTGTGAACGGCAACGTAACCATTTCTGCCAGCCAGTCAACGACGGCCACCATTGTCGCGATAGGCAGTATCACCATTAGCGGCGGCACTACTACCATTTCACCGCCTTCCACGCAACCGGCAATGTTGACGCAAACAGGCACAATTACGGTTAGCGGCACCGGAGCCTCTAATCCGTCCGGTTTATCCGTGACAGGTCTTATCTACTCAGGTAATAATTTCACAATTACCGGTAACCATCATACGGTAACGGTGGACGGACTGATTGTCTCTCACGGCAAACTTGAAGGCGATTATTCCGGATCCGCCCACAATGACCTTACCATTAATTACGTGAATCCCGGAAATCTGTCCGGCATATCCGGCGGGAGCAATTCGACTACAATTGCAAGTTACAATTCCTGATCTGATACTCTGCCTATACAATACTTAACATAAGATACATTATAGGACATTGAGAAGGCGTTTTAAGGGTTGTCCACCAGTTAGTTAGCCGCGGACAACCCTTTAATTTTGATGGTTATTCAAACTGCCTGCTATTTGACCTTCGAAATTTCGCTAAGAATTCCTTCTACTTCTTTTGAGTTCCTTTGATCCTGGGTCAGAAAACACACGCCAATATCATAGATATTAGGACTCTTGGTATCTTCTTCAACGCGAACGACGCGGCCCAAAAGACCATTATTGAAAACAAGAGCTCTCTTTTCAATCTCTTTACAAATGTTTAACGTACGAAAGTCCAGATCCATCCATAGGATGCTTGAAAGCTCAGGTGGATTGTTCTCGGTTTGAAATAAAATCCCGGATTGGCTGATATTTTGTGAAACAGCACGAGCGGATGATCCGGCAATCCGAGAAGACGAGCCGGAAGGCGCTCCGGCGTAGCTTTTGAAGTTTAAAGGGGCGCTAAAATTCACTCGAAAAAACTCTCTTCGTTCTTCAGCTTTGGTCAAAGGTATTTCTCCTTTTTCATGTTAAAAGATTAAAAGCAGGATGACAAGGCGAAGTATATCATTAAACTGGCCCATTTTCAATACCAGCCCGGATAAAAATTAGCTTCATGAGACGCGTTGGTCAATAGGACTATCGCATCCCCGAAATTGGCGGTGTTTTTAATAAAGATTGTACAGATGCTCGTCCACGTATTGGGCTAGGATTTCCTGCACTTTTTCGGGCGGAGGCGCAGGAAAATAAGCATTGATGACCGCATGCGCGATTTCGTGCGCCAGGACACCGTCGGTGACACGATCAACGGCAAAGGTGATCGTGCGGGTTCGATGAGAATATAGCGCGGCTGGGTCTTCGAAGGTGTGAGCTTCGAGTTGGATCGAAAATTGGAATGGCGAGGGATACATTTCCAACAGGGTTTCGACCCGCTCAACAAGCTCGTCTACCCGATTTTTAACGAGTTGCGTGCCGTCTATCGGGGCCAGACGCTTGCCGGTGATGCGCCATAAAAAATCGCCTACTTCCCTGTCCTGTGAATAGCGGATAGTGGCAAAACGGGTTTGGAGTGTTTTTTCGGCGGCCGCCAGGACATGACTTGAAGAGCACAAAAGAAGCGCCGGGATCAGCAGTGAGTGCCAAAGACGCCGTGACATCAGCTACAGGACACGCGATGCCTAAGCGGACGTCTTAAAAAAATCCGCCGTCTCTTTTAAACGCGCCAGCGATTCTTTGCCGGTGCGCTGGGAAGCGGTCTCGATCTCTTTTTTGAGTTTTCCGATCTGTTGGTCCATGGATTTAGTCATGAGATTAATAGACTCCCCCAGCTCCCCCAGCTGATCTTTCTGTCTTAAGCGGATGCGGCCGGTCAGATCGCCGCCGGAGATCTCCTGCAGAGACCTTTGGAAACGAAAAAGCGGCCCGGCAATGCGGTGCGAATAAAAGATAAATACCAGCATTCCCACCAGGCCTATGGCGAGGCTTGCAATAAGCAGGATCAGGACGAAGCTCACATAAAAAAAGCTGGCTGTTTTTTCAATACGAAGCTCCGTACCGCTGTAGCCGGTAGTGAGCGTGCCTTTGGCCACATGCCAAAACAATCCCGCGATCAAAAGCGCTTCCAGCATGATCAAG
>PEWW01000019.1:0-2073 GCA_002779345.1 Candidatus Omnitrophica bacterium CG07_land_8_20_14_0_80_50_8
TTGAGCGCCTATTTGAAGGCCGCCTTTTAAACCATCGGCGAGACTAAAGCCCAGATCCAGTCCTTGAGACGTGAATCCTCCGTGTATTCCGCCAGTCACGAAGGAGCTTAGGATGGAAGCGTAGACGGGATCTACCCCGAGGGCTGTTAAGCCTTTATTAACGATGTAGCTTGTCCCGATTTTGATGGCCGTATTAAAGATGGCCTGTCCGAGAGTGACCTTGGCTCCGGCGCCCGCGATCGCCTGGGGTAAGGTCGATGCGAAAAGACCCGTCAACCCGTGGAAGAGAGACACTGCGACAAATTTAACACCCAGGTAAATACTATGGACAAACCCGCCCACGGCCTGCATAAATCCGCCGATCGCCTGGCCGAAACCGACTAGAATATTCCCGATCAGGGCGCCGATCTGCGCGATGAGACCACCTATTGCCGCTAGGATTCCCGCGATGGCTCCCATAATGCTGCTGATTGCCCCGATAATCATGGGGATAAGGAAGAAGCATCCTCCGGTGATCTTCTGGGCCTCGGAGGCTGGGATGATCTTGGCCTGGCTTTGCGGGATAAGCTGGGCGTCGGTTGATAGACTGGCCCCGTCCCAGGTTTTCTCAAAGTCGGCTTTTTTGATGGTGACTAAGTCGCCGTTTGACTCAAGGAGAGTCACTTGATCTTGAGTGACGCTAGTCACCACGGAGTAGTGGACATCCCCCACATGGACCAGAACCCTTGTCGAAGGAGCTTGAGTGAAAATGCTTAGCAGGTCGTCGTAGGTCAATCTGAGGCTTGAGGGACTGACTCCGTAAAGCGCGGCGACTTTCTGCAAAGAATAGAGTGAGACTAGAAGTTGTGAGTTTTCATTCGTGAAAGGATTGATGACGCCCGTGAATATATCCACCAACACAAGCTTGGTAGCCACGTCATCCCGGTTCGGCATGATGCCTTTGGCAGCCAAAAGATTCATCAGAGAATCGATGGCTGATTCGCCAAAATGCAGATCTTGATTGTCTAAAAATTGTTTTATTTTCTGAATATCGGAAAGCGTTAAACTAACGGCTTGGGAAGGATCGATGCCTAAAGATGTCAGAACCGCGGCGCGGCCTTGAGAATCGGAAGCTAAATACGCATCAAGACTCGATTCAATCTCTCCGCGGATCCTGTGCATCCGGGTCGTTCTGGCGCTAAACTCAGAGCCTGCACTTGCATCCGAGAGCTTGGCTTTCAGGGCCGCGACGTTTACGACGCCGTTCGAAGCCACTTCCGCATAGAATGACTGGAGTTCGGTTTTGGTCGCGTCGCGGCCGAGGATGGAGCGGTAATAATTACTCACGACCGGCTCGGACTCCTGCCTTTTCATTTCCTGATCAAACGTTCCCGCCTGCGCATCCAACTCGCTAAAAGCCTTTTGACCATCGGCTTCGATCGCCGCTTTTTTCGCAGCCAATTGAGCCGTCATCTGCGTATCAAACTCAACAAGTTTCGCCGCGGCGTCTTCGTTGAAACTCACGATCGCCTGGTCGATCTGACGGATCGCGTCCCGGATCTGGTCCAACCCTCGAGATTTGGCGCGTTTTTTATCGCCGCAGCTAAAATCTAAAAAGCCGCAATCCACGTCTTGATTTTCCAGATTATGCAATTCGTTTTCAGTCTGCTGTCGCTCTGCTTGAAGCTGGGCGCGTGCCGCGTCAATCGAAGTCTTGAACGCCTGGATACTGAGATTGGCCGCGAGAGCCACGTCTTCCAGCGCATAATATTTATCTTCGGAGACTTTATCTTTGGCCTGCAAAACTTCGTCCTGCATAGTCCTTCGTTGACCGACGTTGGTCACCGACAAAAGATCGCCCGTCACCGGATCGTACTGGTAGTCGACGAGCATGTACCCGTTGATGTCCGTGACGAACTGTACTTTTTGATTTTCGTAAACGGTCACGCTCCGATCAGCCTTGGCCACCGACAGGAGGTTGCCGTCTTTGTCATAGTCGGAGACGACGGCCGTGTCCGGATCGAGGCCTTTTCCGATGGATTGTTTGACGTTGTCCCATCTGACCGTGCGAAAATTTACATTCGTCGCAAAATA
>PEWW01000019.1:2101-3863 GCA_002779345.1 Candidatus Omnitrophica bacterium CG07_land_8_20_14_0_80_50_8
TTGCCCTTCAGTCCAAAGTCAGGCGTGACACTGCTTTGCTGGGGAGAGAATGATTTTAATTGATGGAGGGCTGTCGTCACGTCGTCCACCAGCGCCTGTCCCTGCTGAATCGACATCGAAAGCCTCATCCCCTGGCCGGCGCCCATGGACGTCACGACAAAACTGGCGGACGACGGCTTCTCCTGGCCCTTGGGATATAGGAAGAGTGCTAAATTTCCGTTGATCATCTGAAAAACGATGGTGTAGTCGGTTTGGTTAATATAGGGAAGCTGTCCCAGCACTTTACTCGTGTATACCGGAGGATTTCCGGTGACGGTGGCTCCGTAGATTTCGAAAACGCCGTTTAGCTGGCGAATACCCACGCTCTTGTAAAGACTCTGTTGTTGGAATTCGCAAGCCAGCTGAAAGCCGGAATTCAGCGTGTTGTTTTTAAAATTGACCGTGAAGACCGGCGAATCCGAAAGTGCCGCATAATCACTTTGAGAGGCGGCGGCCGGATTATTCGGGTCAGACGAAGATAAATTTAAAAATCCGTTTTGAACCGTCGCGTCTGAACTCAAAATCCATCCCGCAGGCGTCGTGCTAAAATCCACAAGATTCGTCGTATCCACGTAATCATTGACCGTTCGTTCCAAAGGCGTTACGCCCAAAACAGCCTTGGTGCCGATTTCACCGACAAAGCTCTTGGTGCCGTCCGCGTGCCCCGTGTAATAGAAAGGCACGTCCCCCATCCAAAGAAGCGTCCCTCCGTGGTTCATGTAGGTGCGGGCGAGTTTTCTGCGGGACACCGAGAAAGGCGAATTGGGATCGTAGATCGTGTCCGGCATGATGTCGTGCGACATCACGACCGCCGTGTCCGGACCCGCGGTCTTCATGACCTCGGCCAATTGGTTGGCGTCAATGACGGTGTAGCCCTTGCCGGCCAAAATATTTTTCAGGGCGATCGCAAAGCGTTTGTCTACATAATTGAAGGGGTATTGCGTGTCATAAAAAACGTATTTATTCTTCACGGTGGAAAGCGTGTCCATGACCCCCTGTGCGTACTCCCCGACGGAAAACTGATTCAAATACCGGTCGTTCCACAATTGGATGAAGCCGGACTCAGGGTAAAATTCGTTGTAATTCTTCCGGTAGGCGATGGCGTACCCGTTCGCCGTCGATTTGATGAGCTCGGCCGAATCGCCGACGTACGTCTGATAACTTCCGACCCAGTTTTCGGGAACTATCTTTGTGAATTGATCGTACGGAATGGGTGTGCCGCTTTTATCGTAGTAGGCGTACTGCGTCTGATACGACTGAAGGTAGACGATGCCCTGATTCTGGGCGTGGATGTCTTCGATCGCCGTGCCCACGGGCGCGCCCTTCTTGCCGATTAGGCCCCACGAACCTCTGAAGGTAAGACTGCGAATCTTTGCGCTCCCAACGGATTCGATGGCCTTAAAAGCACGCTCCGTCATATTGTTGGCGCCTTCATCCCCGATAGCCATCAGGACATAATAACCTTGAGGCACATCCTCGATGAACTTCGCCATCCGATCCGCTTCTGGAGATCCGAGTCCCCATACATCAAAAAGTTCTGATTTTACAAGCTTTCCTTGGGCGTCCAAAACAGCCACGTCATAGCCTCTGCCGGTCCAACGGTCGCTCGGAGCCCGCCAATAGTTATAATTAAAATTTCCCACCGATTCGTCATTGGCAAATAATCCCGCATTCCAACCATCCTGAATCCCCGCCGAAATAACACTAAACCGCGGAAATTCAC
>PEWW01000011.1 GCA_002779345.1 Candidatus Omnitrophica bacterium CG07_land_8_20_14_0_80_50_8
GGCCCGTCTCGTGGATGCCGAACGCGCGAACGATATCCATGGTATATTCGGACTCATGTTTCAGCCCCTCGTGCCGCCTATCCGGGACGCTGTGGGTCAGGTGAAAGGGATATTTTGATCGAAACCCCACGCGGTAAGGGATCCCTGCCAAAAAAGGAATATTGAACGAACGGTTGCTGGGATGCAATATAAACGCGATATCAAAATGCCGCTTCACGATTTCGCGCCAGCATCTAAAATTTCCCAGAATAAAACGGTGCCTGCCATTTTTTTCATAATCGTAAGTGATGACTTCGTCGATCGCCGGGTGCCCCTCCACGAGGCCGCGGACGTAAGGCCGCACCATCATCGTGATCATGGCGTTCGGAAACCGCTCACGAATGGCCCCGACCGCCGGCAACGACATCACGACGTCCCCTATCCGGTCAAGGCGGCTGATGAGAATTTTTAAATTTTTTGGCTGACACTCATCGTTTAAAAGTTGCAGTGCCTTTTGATAAAGCGCCTCAACGGCAAGTTCGGTCATGCACTCATGGCGATAACGGCATTGGGCAAGCCGGCACGGCGAACAAAATAGAGTCTTCTGCACGGCCAAACTTCCCGAGTGTCTGGGCCCATACCGCCTCGGATCCGTGGGTCCGAAAATGGCCAGCACCCGTGTTTTCAATGCGTCCGCGATGTGAAGCGGCGCGCTGTCGTTGGTGATCACAAGTTCTGCCGCTTTTAGCAGAGAACAAAGTTCGTCAAAATTGGTCCGTCCGCATAAATTGATCGCGCCCGACTGCATGAGGCCGCACACGCGATCCGCGTCAACGGCGTCATGCTTGTCACCGGCGAGTACGATTTGGCAGTCGTCGTTTAAAGCGAGCCGGTCCAAAAGGCCCGCGAAATACTCGACAGGCCATTTTTTGATGTCGCTTTTGGAGCCGACGGCGGCGACGACAATTCTTTTTCCGTGCCCAAACCTGTTTTCATCGGGGATCGGGGCGGTGCGCGGACCCGCCCAAAGAAAATCATCTTCTTCAAGTTTATCGCGGACAATTTTTTTGAGCGCGCTCAGGTGTTTTTCAGATTGATGGATCGTGCCGGCGGAGAAATCCAGATAGGGGTTGCGGTATTTTGCGCCGCCCAATAGCCCGAAAAACGAGTGTCTTAAATCGATGATCAGGGAATAACGCTCGCGCCGAATTTCGCTCAAAAGCTTAAATTTTTCAGCCCAGGGGGCCTTTTTATCATAGACCGTTACACGCTTAACCCGCGAATCCGCGCGAAATACCTCTTGGCCGGAGACGCCGACCAAAACGTGAAACGTCCCCGTCGGGAAATTTTCATACAGGCTTTGCAGCACGGGAAGCGTCAGCATGACGTCTCCCAGATTGGAGAGCGTGACCAACAGGATTTTTTGAATATCTTTTGGATTTCGTTTCACACTATTTGCCGTCCATTACTTTAACCGATGCCTCAAATACCTCCGCGGGCTTTAACCATTCCATGCAAACACGGGTATCGCAGGAACGGTAGTAACAGGGAATTTCGCAGCCCACCTCTTTTCTTAAGATGACCGTGCGGCCTTTTGAAATCGGCCCGGTCAATTCCGGCGAGGTGGGGCCAAACAACCCGATGATGTTAGTCCCTTGACTGGCGGCTAAATGGATCGGGCCCGAATCGTTGGACAATAAAAATTGGGCGTTCTTCAAAAGAAGCGCCAGGGTTACGGTCGAGGTTTTCCCGCAAAATGAAATGACCCGGCCGTTTTTAAAATGGGAGCTGATTTTTTCTGAAAGCGCTGCCTCAGGCAAAGTACCGCACAAAATAACGTGCGCCTGATATTTTTTTAAAAAAAGCTCAATCCACTCGATGAAATAAGGAACCGGCCAGCGTTTGAGACTCCAGTTCCCTCCCGGATGCACCACCGCGTAGGCGGCGTTTTTCACGATTCCATGACTTTCTAATAATTCGTCAAGCTCTGCTTGGGCCTCGGGTCTGGGCCTGAAATCAGGCTCACGGCCCTGACCGGGAATACCTAAAAATTCAAGCAAATGCAGGAAATGATCCGTTCGGTGAAGGGCCGCCTCGGGTCTTGGGCACGAACGCGTCAAAAGCCAACGTCTGCCCTTTTCGTCATAACCCGCCCTTTCGGGAATCCCCGCCATCCACGCCCAAAAAACTTTTGTTTTAGAGCGGTGAAAAAAAATCGCCGTGTCAAATTGCCGCTTTTTTAGCGTCGAAATGATCCGCAGATGCGTGAACAACGAATAAAACGGGGCTCGGCCTTGGGCCACAATGACTTCGTCGAGATAGGGGTTATTTTCTAAAACGCCGGCGCATCGCGGCACGACTAGACAAGCCAAGAAACTATCGGGGAAGCGCTTCTTGACTGCGCGTATCGCCGGCGTTGAAAAAAGCACGTCGCCCAGCCAATTCACGTTGACGATTAAAATTCTCGGTCCCATACCTTAAGCAATGTCCACGGTGCGCCGGCCCAACGAATACAGGCCGCTCACCTTAGCAAAAAAACTGAAAAGATTGCCGTCGCGTTCGGTGATCTTAAGGCGGCGCAGTGCGTAAAGGTCATTGCGCGAACACCCATAATTGGTCGTGACTGCGCCATGATAACCTTCGCGCGCCACCAGCGCTTCAAGCGCTTCCGTAACGCCGCCGGCAGGGTAACTGAATAAAAATACAGGATGACCCAAAATTTTTTCAAGCACGTTGCGGGATTGACGCAGTTCCAGAACGGCTTCCGCTTTTTTTAATTTAGGCAAAAAAACATGATTCGCCGTATGGCTTCCGATGGCAATACCGGAAGCGTCGAGTACCCTCAAATCTTCAGCCGAGAGCCAGCCGTCTTTGCCGATATTTCCGGTAATCATAAAAATGGTCGCGGGAAAACCCATCCGCTTTAAAATCGGCAGCGCGTTGGTCAAATTGTCAAGGTTCCCGTCATCAAATGTGATCACCACGGTATTCCAGGAAAGACCCTGGCCTAAACGGATATGCCCGAGAAAATCCTCAAGCGACATCACGCGCATACGATGAACCTTTAAATATTCCATCTGACGCTCGAATGTTTCGACGCTGACGTTAGTGCTTGATCGGTCCGACACAGCTCCCACGTGATGATACATCAGCACCGGTACCGTGAGATTGGCGTTGACGAATAGAAAAAGGCAAAGCGCTAAAAAAAGCGCGCCGAGAGTTTTTTTCATACAAGCATTTCTTTGCTGGAAAGCGCGGGATGCCCATCCCTGATAAAATGAAGCACGCCGTCCAAAACTTCCTGAACCGTGATTCGCTTCATGCAAATTAATCCGATCGGACAACTGCGAAGATAGCAGGGACTGCACGCCGCTTCTTTCCAGAATACTTGATAACGCAACGGAGGCACCAGATGCCGCTTGGGATCCGTGGGCCCAAAAATAGCGATCAGCGGCACGTTCAGGCTTGCCGCAATATGCATGGGCGCGGAATCAGAACTGATAAAAACCTGACAACGCCGTTCCAGCGCCGCCAGTTCCGTGATCGATGTCTTGCCCACCGCATTGATCGGTTTGTTCCGCGTCAGACGAAGCAGCGCTTCGGCGGCTTCCGAATCCTCCGAGGCGCCTGTGATCACGACGCGGATGTTTCGCTTGGCAAGCTCATCGCAAAGTTTCGCAAAATTCTCAATCGGCCACTGTTTCGTCGGCCATCGTAAAGACGATCCGGGATTGATGCCCACCAACGTTTGGCTTGGGGACACCCACTGGGATTTTAAAAATTCATTGACTTTTTGGTCTTCGTTATCTTGAGTCCAAATCTCAAGGCGTTTGTCAAAGGATTCAACGCCCAAAAGCCGTAAAACCTTGAA
>PEWW01000073.1:0-2635 GCA_002779345.1 Candidatus Omnitrophica bacterium CG07_land_8_20_14_0_80_50_8
TTTGATTCATAGTAAATATGCTCGACCGCGGCATTGACCGCGATATCAGGATACGCGTCCAGGCTGATACGGGCCTTCTGTCCCTCTTTCACCCGGCCGATATCCGTTTCATCCACCTGCGCCTGGACGATCAACCGGTCCGAGAGCACCACCACGGGATCCGTCGGGATGACCGTTTGTCCCGGTTGCACTGATTTGACGATCACCTCGCCGTCAAGCGGAGCGATGATCGGCGTCGGCTTATAAACATCCGCCCAATAATTCACCACGCTCGGCCCTTGAGGCATCGCGGCGTCCAGAAGCGCGGCGCGGTCCGTGGAGCTCATCAGCGCCAGCACATCTCCTTTTTTCACCGTTTGGCCTTCCGCCACCAATACTTTGTCGATCCGCCCGCCGATCGGGGGCTTCATCTCGAGCCGGTTCTGCGGTTGAACGGTTCCGGTCGCGGTGATGAATTTTTGAATGGCGCCGTAGGAAACCGGGGCGGTCCTGATAGTCTCCTTTGGATTTTTTCCCTGTTCAATAGAACACAGTCCTTCCAGGTCAACAGTTCTTCGGCCCCGGCCTCGGCACCAGTGAACAAGGCCGGAAAAAATAATGCAATTTGAAAAAATAGCAGCGCTTTTTTCAAAACGGTTTTGAATGTTTCAATCTGCGGGCTTCCATTTTAGCGTTTAGTTCGTCAAACCTTCTCTGCTGGTTCTGGGTCAGGAGTTCACGGATCTCAGCCTGCGAAAAGTTCCGGATCGCTTCAAATTTCGGATGCATTTCTTTACGCAGCGCATCGATCTTCGCACGCGTATCCGCTAAGATCTCCGAGACCTTCTGTTGTTGATCCGGCGTGAGCTTTAACTTGGAAGTGAACTCTGCCATCATGCGTTGGTGCATTTTTTCTGGATTTTTCAAAAATCCATGTTCCCCGAACGGCATGCAGCGCATGTAACCCAGCGCCCCGATCGCAATTCCGATGATCAACGCGGCTATGACCGCTTTCCAGTCAGTTTTCATTGTGTTTCCCCCATGATAAATTGCAGTGTTTCGTCGTTATTGGGCGAGCGATTGGAATAAACCCATGACAGGTGGCCGCTCATTTCCTGAAATAAAAAATTATCCATCGACATGGTCTGCGAGGCCGGCATGATCGCCAGAAAAAGCGCAAACGCCATTCCAATGGCCGGCACAAGCCACCTGAGCGAAAGATCCCAACGACGCACGGGCCGGGGGCTTTCGAGTTCGTGGATACGGTTCATGACCGTTCGGACAAAAAATTCAGAGGTTGCGGGTTTTGGAGCTGGGAAGATCGCCTTCGCGGTCATGGCCCAGCGGTCGTAGCTCTCCCGGCACTCCCGGCAACCGGCCAAATGCGCTTCTACGTCCCGGCGGGAGGCCGGGTCCAGTTCCCCGTCATACAGGGCGAAAAGTTGATCTTTGAGTATGCTATGATCCATGGTCGTCTCCTGCTATTTAGACGTTCCTGCCTGTAAAAAGTGTCGAGATTTTTCTTGCAGTGTCTCACGCGCCCGGCGAAGACGAGATTTCACGGCATCCAGCGAGCATTTAAGCGTTTCTGAGATCTCCTGGTAGCTCAACCCTTGAACTTCCCGAAGCGTCAGGATAAGCATTTCGTCCGGCGATAAACTGTCTAAAAGTTTTTTAACTAACTCAGCTGCGCCCGCCGAGTTTCTCGGGTCGAAAGAAGGTTCCCATAAATTCTGGACTTCATCGCCCGATCTTTCGATCAAAGCGTCTAAAGATTCCGTTTTCTGACGGGAACGCTTACGCAGGAGGTCTTTGCAATGGTTGGCCGCGATCCGGTAAAGCCACGTTGAAAATTTAGAATCGCCGTGAAACGACCCGAGCGCCTGGTACGCTTTCACAAAAATTTCCTGTGCGGCGTCCTCGGCCTCGGAGGCATTGTTCAACAAAGACGTGCAGAGCCCCAGGACTTTTCCCTGGTAACTTCGCACGATCTCCGTGTACGCTTCTGTCTCTCCGGACAGGATCTTGTGGATCAGATCTTGCTCTTCGATGAAGATCTCCCCTCTTTACTTTTATTCTTCCACACTGCTTCCTTACTTTTCAAGAGATCTTTCATCTTTGTGATTTGGTCCGGCGTCAACGTACTCTTGAGCTTTGCATAGGCCGCTGCATCTTTGGTAACCAGGCGGTACATTTTGACCATTCCGGTCCTTTCTCTTGCCCTGGTCCCATGGACGGCCGGAGCCATTGTTTCCTCCTATGTTCATGATGCACTCTGATGATGATCAAACTATTGCAAAATTTCTTCTTCAGAAACAATATTTCCATTCGTATCAAATTTACGGATAATATGTTTTTGAGGCACCCGGCTTACATTCGCCGAATAGGCCGTCGTCGGCGCATAGGCCGGCTGTGGCGAATAATAAACAGGAGCCGGTGGTGAGGTTGAAGGCCCGGTCAGCATATCCAGAAGCGCGCCGCCGATCACGTTGGTGCCGGCCCCAATGAGGGCCCCTTTGCCGGCATTGCCGCCTGAAGCGCTCGCCGCGATCGCGCCCGTGCCGGCGCCCAAAAGGCCTTCCCTTAGAATATCTAACGAGGTACTTGCCGCCAAGGCTTGTGATGTAAGAAAAGAAAAACTTAGAGCCACTATAGC
>PEWW01000073.1:2753-3663 GCA_002779345.1 Candidatus Omnitrophica bacterium CG07_land_8_20_14_0_80_50_8
GGAGTTAACGTGAGGTTCATTTTTGTTCAAGGAACCCTTCAATTCGTCAATTCGCGGCACCCATCCTCGAAACAAGACAAGCGAAAACAGGGACTGGGGGTAAACGGCGCGAATAGCTTCGACGGATTCCCCGGAGCTGCTATGGCTTTATCGTAAACGAGTTGGGAGGCGCCAAAAAAGCGCAAAATAGTATTTTGGGGTTTGCGCTTTTTGGCGAGGGTTACCATCGTTTACTATAAAGACATGCGGAAGGGTCCGGAGAAGGTATTCGGGACGTTTACCAGGTAATGAGAGGCTAAGGTACGGAGACGAGAGAAGAATTCCTTAGTCAAAAATCAGACTAAGATTTCTTGTTACGGATTAAGGGTTTGGCGAGGACGGGATTTTGGAGAAGATTACCGTAGTGCAAAGTGACACAGGCGCGAGCGCCGGAATCTTCGCAGAGGTCCCATTGTTTCTCAAATATTTCCGGCGTGGCGAGTAACCGATAAGCGCCGACAGCGATATTTACTTTACTCAGATCTCCCATTTTTTTCTTAGCGTCAGATATATACTTTTCAAATTCCGGAACATCCGGCGCGTAGCACATCAGTGTCACAAAATCCACGATCCCGTGATTCAGCCAATAACGCCAATCCTGATAGGCCTCGAGATTTGCCCGGTAATAAGGCATGAGCCCCGTTGTAGAAATCTGAATATTCGGTCGGATCGCGCGCGCTTTTTTAACAAGCGTCCGCAGCAGATCCGTCACTTGGGCGCGTTTCCAATCTTTCCAGACGGGACTTTCCGCGTCGATGGTTTGACAGCCCGTCATTTTTTTGAAACGCGCCCTGTTCATTTGTGTGTAGCCATAATCCGGATTTTTATCCGGGTAGCGGATATAATCAAATTGAATGCCGTCTAGTGCCGG
>PEWW01000096.1 GCA_002779345.1 Candidatus Omnitrophica bacterium CG07_land_8_20_14_0_80_50_8
TATTGAGTGTGGTTTTTTTTATGCCGGCGCGTCTGGGCGCTCACCGCTGGATCCCTCTGGGGGGGTTTAATTTTCAACCTTCGGAACTGGCAAAATTCTCGATTATTCTGGCGTTAAGCCAGTTTTTTTCGGATCACCGCCCGGCATTGATGCCGAAAACTAAATGGGCAGTCCTTTTTTCGATGGTGGCCGTGCCTTTTCTGCTCATATTAAAGGAACCGGACCTGGGCACGGCGCTCATCCTGGTTCCGGTTTTTTTTGCCATGTTGTATCTTTGGGGATTTCGTTTGAAATATATCGTTATTTTTATCTTGGCCGCTTGCCTGGCCAGCCCCGTCTTGTTTCATTTTTTAAAAGATTACCAGAAAGACCGGTTGATGGTTTTTATTAATCCCAACGCGGATCCTTTGGGAGCTGGTTACACTATTATTCAATCCAAAATTGCCATCGGATCGGGAGGGCTTTTCGGGAAAGGTTTTATGGGCGGGACCCAGAATCAGCTTAAATTCATTCCCGAGCGGCATACTGATTTTATCTTTGCCGTCATCGCCGAAGAGGGGGGATTGGCAGCCTCGGTTGTCATTTTGACGCTTTTTTGGGTCATCGTGAAAAAAGGATTCAGGATCTGCTCGCAAACTCCGGATCGCTTCGGCAGTCAGTTGGCCTGCGGCATCTCCACCATGCTGGGTCTTCAGGCGATCATCAACCTTGGCATGACGATGGGGCTTCTTCCCGTGGTTGGCGTGCCTCTGCCTTTGGTAAGCTATGGGGGTTCCTCGGTCGTCATCACCATGCTCTCCATAGGATTACTCTTAAACCTAAAAATGCATAGGCCTCTTTTTTGATAGTCTAAGGCAAATACCAATTTTATTAATCACTATTGACTAATTTTGATATATAGTATATTATTTTAATCAAGATAAACATTATAGAATATCCAAAGGGGTGGTTTTATTGACCGGTGTGGTTGTGTGCTAATTAGAAAGTAAAATTGATTACTAGGGAGTCATAAAATGTCCGACACTGCAAAAGTAAAAGTGGTTCCTAGCGGGTTGAGGTATAAACTGTTGGTCTCCTTCTGCCTCATGTCTCTTTTGCCGATTTTAACAGGCGTGTATGTGGTTTCGCTTTTTGTTAAATTTCCCTTCGAAGCAAGCAGTGGAAACTTATCGGCGATTTCACTGATTACGTTGTTCAGCCTGTCAATTTCGTTTTTCGGTTATTTAATCGTAAAACAGATTTTTAGTCCGCTGGCAGGTCTCGTGATAAGCGCGCAAAATATTGCCGAAGGCAAGCTGGATCGTGCGGTTTTGCCGGATCCGGATCTAACGGGACAGACGGAGGACTCTGATGAGATTGAGGGTCTGACAAAAAGTCTTAAGATTATTTCACGAAACGCCCGAGAGCTCATGGATAAGGTTGATCGTCTTTCTCTGAAAGACGCCTTAACCGGATTTTATAACGCGACGTATATTCGCGAGCGGCTGAAAGAGGAAATCCAAAGAGCCGTCCACTATCAGCGCCCGTGCTCGTTTGTCTATTTGAATGTGGATGGGTTTAATGATTATGCCGCCCAACACGGCGTTGAGGCTTCGGAAGAGGCTCTGAAATCGGTGGCCAAGATTATTGAAAGACATCTTTCGGAATTCGACCGGCCCGCCAGGATCCGTAAAGATGAGTTTGTGATCATTTTTCCTGACAAGAACAAGAAAAAGATCATGGAAATTGCCGAAGGCATAAGCCGGGAAATCGCGGCATTTTCATTCGGCGCGAAAGGGGGCACGGCGAATCAGCGTCTAACAGTTTGCGCCGGGATCAGCGAAAACCCCATGGATGGCGTTTCGGTGGATGAACTGTTTGTAAAAGCGCGCGATCGGATGAGAAGCGCCAAAAGCAAAGGGCATAATATTATTGAGGCGTTTGGTTAAAACGGCCCGGTGAATGAAGTTTAACCGAAGAGGAGTAAAACCATGATTCAAGTGGAGACTTTTGACGGCCTTCTGCAATACGCGGTATCCCATAGGGCGTCTGATCTGCATCTCGCGGAGGGTATGTGCCCTATGATGCGCGTGGACGGAGATCTTGCGCTGATTTCCGATACTCCATTTGGTCACGATCAAATACGGAAAATTTTGAGCGAACATCTTTCCGAGGAACGCTTTAAAATTTTCGAAAAAGAAAAGGAACTGGATTACTCGTTTGGCGTCCAGAACCTCGGCCGTTTCAGGGCGAACCTTTTTTATCATAAGGGCAGCGTCGGTTGCGCGATTCGCGCCTTGCCGTTTGACCCCATGAATTTTGATGAAATCGGTTTCCCTGCGATGATTGCGGAGAACTTGAGCTCCAAGCCCAGCGGATTAGTTTTGGTCACCGGCGCCACCGGCAGCGGAAAAACGACGACACTGGCGGCCATGTTAGATCACATCAATCGGAATCAGAATTGCCACATCGTCACCGTAGAAGATCCTATCGAATTTGTGTTCAAAAACAAGCGGTCGATTATCCACCAAAGGGAAGTGGGCGCCGACACGCATTCATTCGCCGAAAGTTTGAAGCACGTCCTGCGTCAGGACCCGGACGTGATCCTAATCGGTGAGATGCGGGATCTTGAGACCATTGAGATCGCGTTGACCGTCGCCGAAACGGGGCATTTGGTTTTCGCGACGCTTCACACGCCGGACGCCGTTCAGTCGGTGAACCGCATCATCGATGTTTTTCCGGCGCACCAGCAGCAGCAGGTGCGGGTGCAGGTCTCATTTGTACTGCAGGCGGTTATCTGCCAGCAGCTGCTTCCGCGGATCGGCGGAGGATTGGCGCTGGCCTCTGAGATCATGCTGGCCAACCCGGCGATACGAAATCTGATCCGAGAGTCCAAGTCCCATCAGATTTATTCCACGATTCAAATGGGGCAAAAAGAGGGAATGCGGACGTTGAATATGAGTCTGGCGGAGCTTGTGAGAACCAACAAAGTCACCCGTGAGTCGGCGATCAGCCGGTCCGCGGACGTCCCGGAATTGGAGAGATTGCTCGCGTCGAAATAGAGAAAGAACCAATGAGAAAGATAATAGTAAAAAAACTCGGAGAGATTTTAATCGACAGCAAGCTGATCACACAACAAAATCTTGACCGGGGGTTGCAAGTTCAGAAAGAAAAAGGGGGGCTTCTCGGCCAGGTGCTTGTGAGTTTGGGATTGGTGACCGAAGAGGCGATCGCGCAGGCGCTGACCGCGCAGTACGGCTTTCCCTTTCTTCCTCTGGGAGGTTATGAAATTGATAAAAATGTCGCCAAGAGTATCCCCGAAAATGTCGCCAAACAATACGGCCTGGTCGCGGTGGACCGCGTCGGCAATGTTCTCACGGTCGCGATGTCTAATCCGCTCAACGAACAGGCCGTGGAAGACATCGAGATGGTCACGCATTTTAAAATACAGCTTTTTGTATCAACCGCCACGGATATCAACGAAGCGATTAAACGCTGTTACACGGCGTAGCGATCAATATGCGCAAATGAGAAAAACATGGCAGTAAACTTTAGAGATCGTTTAGGGCCGCTCTTGGTCGAAAATAACATTCTGACTCAGGCGAAGTTGGACGAGGCGCTCAAGATCCAGAGGGAGAAAAAAGAGCATCTCGCCGATATCCTGATCCGTCTGGGGTATGTCTCGCGGGACAATCTCCTGGAAGTGACTAGCGTTGACCTGGGTATTCCCGCGATCCATCTTTCACGATATAAAATTCTTCCCGAGGTCATTAAGATCATTTCAAAAAAAATGGCGGTGCTTTACCGTGTGATGCCGGTGTCGCTGTTTGGCAAGACGCTGACCGTCGCCATGGTC
>PEWW01000067.1 GCA_002779345.1 Candidatus Omnitrophica bacterium CG07_land_8_20_14_0_80_50_8
TTATACGAATTCTGCCGGGGGACAAGGTCATGCTTGAACTTTCTCCCTACGACCTGACGAGAGGCCGCATTATATATAGAGTAAAATGAGGAGCTTAATTTAATGAAAGTTCGTTCAAGCGTTAAAAAGATTTGTGGTAATTGCAAGATCGTTCGGCGCAAACGGGTTGTTCGCGTGATCTGCCCGAACCCCAAACACAAACAAAGACAAGGCTGCTAAAGCACGCGGGCTAAAAAAGGACAAATTTATGCCGAGAATCGTGGGAGTGGATATTCCAAAAGAGAAAAAAATAGGTGTGTCGTTAGCGTACATTTACGGCATTGGGCGGCACAATTCGCTTAAAATTTTGCAGGCGGCGGGAGTCAGCCCCGAGGTGCGGGCAAAGAGCCTGACAGAAGACGAAGTTTCGCGTATTACCGTTATTATTCAAAAAGAATACCGCACCGAGGGTAATTTGAAACGTGAGTTATCGATGAATATCAAGCGGCTAATGGACATTCGGTCCTATCGCGGTATCCGGCATAAACGCGGATTGCCCGTACGCGGACAAAGGAC
Source organism: Candidatus Omnitrophica bacterium CG07_land_8_20_14_0_80_50_8 (assembly GCA_002779345.1). Classification (GTDB taxonomy): domain Bacteria; phylum Omnitrophota; class Gorgyraeia; order 2-02-FULL-51-18; family 2-02-FULL-51-18; genus 20-14-0-80-50-8. Next base: position 556 of record PEWW01000067.1, read on the forward strand.
ACGCACAAACGCCAGGACACGCAAGGGTCCCAAAAAGACGATTGGCGCTCAGCGCAAAAAAGAAACAGCAGCCGCGCGGCCGGCCGTTGATGCCAAGAAGGCTTAATAAAACGAAGGGAGCTAAACGAGGTGGCGAAGGCAAAGAAATTTAAATCAAGAAAAAAAGTAGTACGAAGCGTATCCGAGGGTATTGCGCATATTCTGGCGACATTCAATAACACTCTCGTGACGATCACGGATCGAGCAGGCAATGTGATTGTTTGGGCCAGTTGTGGATCGGCGGGCTTCGCAGGTTCGAAGAAGTCTACACCGTTTGCCGCGCAGATGACCGCGGAGGCCGTAGGAAAAAAAGCAGTCGAACACGGGATGAAGACCGTCGAGGTTTATGTGAAAGGTCCCGGTTCCGGCAGGGAATCCGCGATTCGCGCTTTGCAGGCGGCCGGTCTTTCGATCAGCGTGATTAAAGATGTCACGCCGATGCCGCACAACGGCTGCAGGCCGCCCAAGAGAAGGAGGGTCTAACCATGGCTCGCTACACTGGTTCCGTTTGCCGCCAATGCCGTCGTGAGAAGATAAAGTTATTTTTAAAAGGAGTGCGTTGCTACACTCCAAAATGCGCGGTCGAAAAGCGTGAATATGTGCCCGGTATGCATGGACAGGGCCGCCAGAAACTTTCAGATTATGGCGTTCAGCTGAGGGAAAAACAAAAAGTCAAGCGCATTTACGGCGTACTGGAACGGCAGTTTAAATTTTATTTCAAAAACGCGACGCGTTCCAAGGGAGTCACGGGGGCCGCGCTCTTAACGACGCTGGAGCGGCGCTTGGATAATGTAGTTTTCCGCATGGGCGTTGTCGGGTCTAGGTCTGAGGCCAGACAGGTCGTTCGCCATGGCCATGTCATCGTGAATAACCGGCAGGTGAATATTCCGTCGTATCCGGTGAACGCCGAGGACACGATCGAGCTTAAGGCCACCGAAAAAATGGTCGAGAGGTTTAAGAGCGTATTGGAGCAGACCAAGGATCAAGCGAAGGTCGCGTGGCTGGCGGTAGACGCGGCGAACTTCAAGGCCAAGGTCACCAAACTTCCTGAGCGTTCTGATATTCAGATGCCGATCCAAGAGCAATTAATCGTAGAACTTTATTCAAAATAAAGCGAGCAAAGAGGAGAAATATAACATGGGAATCGCCTTAAGATCTTTTGAAATACCTAAGAAACTAGAATGTGACGCGGAATCGCTTACGGGTGAGTACGGCAAGTTCATCGCCGAGCCTTTCGAAAGAGGATACGGCGTGACGATCGGCAATTCGCTGAGGCGTGTCCTGTTATCCTCTTTGGAAGGCGCCGCGGCGACTTCGATTAAGATTGACGGTGTGGCTCATGAATTTGGCACGCTGCCCGGCGTGGTTGAGGACGTCACGGAGATTGTACTGAACGTGAAGAGTCTCGTGCTTCGGTCCCATACGCGCGCATCGAAGACACTGCATATAGAAGTGAATCAAAAACAGGAGATTACGGCCAAGGACATCGTCACGGATGACACCGTTGAAATCATCAACCCGAATCTTCACCTGGCGACTTTGACTAAGAATGTAAAGTTTAGCATGGAGCTTGAGGTTCAAAAGGGCCGTGGTTATGTGCCGGCTGATCGCAATAAAAAAGAAGGACAGCCGATCGGGGTCATCGCGATCGATTCTATATTCACGCCGGTGAAGCGTGTGAATTTTCATGTGGAAGATACGCGGGTAGGTCAAATGACGGATTATGACAAGCTGATTATTGAGGTCTGGACAAACGGTAGTATTTCTCCGAAGGACGCCATGCTTTACGCGTCGAATATTTTGCAAAGACACTTGGACGTTTTCGTGAATTTTGGCAAACTGCCGGATGAAGACTTGGCGGTCGAGCCTTCAAACGACAAAGAAGACGAATTATACAAGCGGTTTGCCCAGCCGGTATCCGAAATGGAGCTCTCCGTTCGCAGCGCGAACTGCCTGCGTGAGGCGCACATCAAAACCATCGGGGATCTGGTCAAGAAAACCGAGATGGAGATGCTCAAGTACCGGAATTTCGGAAAGAAATCCTTGACTGAGATTACGAATATTCTAAAAGAAATGAACTTGGGCTTTGGGCTCACCATCGACGAAAAAAAACTTAAACAATACTCCGGAGAGCCTGAATGAGTCCCGTGAGACCTTTTGTTACCGGTCACTTATTCATAAGAAAGTTTGAATTGTTGAAATCGCAGCCGTTAGTAGTTAAATTACAGGGAGGTCTAACGGGATGAGACATAATCGCCAAACTCACCGGCTCGGCAGAACTTGCTCTGAGCGAAAAGCGCTTCTAGAGAGTCTAGTCACGAGTCTTTTAAGACATCAGGAAATTACAACGACCCTTCCCAAAGCCAAGGCGGCTAAACGTCTGGCGGATCACGTGATCACGCTCGGAAAAAACGATACGCTTCATTCCAGGCGACAAGTGTTTTCCTTTATTCAGGATCATCAGTTGACATCCAAGGTGTTTAAAGAAGTGGCTCCCCGATTTAAAAAGAGAAAAGGCGGCTATACCCGGATCCTGCAACTTAACAAAAGAAAAGGGGACGGCGCGCAGTTGGCAATTCTGGAGCTGACGGAGAAAGAGATCATTATTAAAGAGCCTAAGAAAACCGAGAAAAAGGAAACGCGGCCGGAAAAGCCCGCCGCGTCTCACGAGACCCGTGAGGAGCACCCGAAAGCCGCGGAGAAAGAGCCGCATTTTCCAAAGCACGACGAACCCAAAAAAGATAAGCCGCGGCCTAGTTTCTTCAAAAATTTGGGCAAGTTTTTTAGAAATAAAGGCGGCAGTTAAACTTTAAAAAGTTTAATTAAAAACACCGCTCATTGCCTCTTTTGATTTCAAAAGAGGCAATTTTTTTGGTATAATACCGCTTTATTTTAACGCGAATAAGGATTCGGATATGCAAATTGCATCAAGGATGTCGCCAGTATCACCCTCGGCGACGCTAAAGCTGACTTCTAAGGCCAAAGAAATGAAATCAAAGGGCCTTCCGGTTATCAGCTTTGGTGCCGGTGAACCGGATTTTGACACGCCTCAAGCGGTCAAGGACGAGGCGATAAGGGCGCTGCGATCCGGATTTACAAAATATACGCCTACGTCCGGTATCTGGGAGTTGCGTGAAGCGGTTTGCAGAAAATTTGAGGCGGATCAAGGCCTAGTGTACGATCCCCACCAGGTCGTGATTTCCTGCGGCGCCAAACATTCGCTTTACAATTTAATGC
>PEWW01000102.1 GCA_002779345.1 Candidatus Omnitrophica bacterium CG07_land_8_20_14_0_80_50_8
AATCTACCCGTGCTGGCTACGTTGACGCACATCGCACCTCTTTTGGGGCTCTTGGGAACCGTGACCGGGATGGTCAACGCGTTTCAAGTGATAGAAAATAAGGCGTCGGCGATGAATCCGGTCAACCCCGGGGATCTGGCGGGTGGTATCTGGGAGGCGCTTTTAACCATGGTGTTCGGTTTGTGTGTGGCGATCCCAGCCACCGTGGCTTACAACTATCTCACAAGCCGTGTGGACGGCTTCGTGCTCGACATGGAACGCAGCGCGACAGACCTTTTAAATATCTTAGGCGAGAGGCGGCAGGACGATGAAGTTTAGCCGTTTAAAACGCAGGACTCAAATTGAAAAAAGGCAGATTGATATTGCGCCGTTGGTGAGCGGCGTGTTTCTTCTTTTTATTTTCTTCATCTTGACGTCCAATTTTGTGTTTCAGCCGGGCATTCAGCTGAATTTGCCGCGTGCCATCACCAGCGAAATCGTAAGCAGTGAAAACTTTGTGGTAACGCTGACGGGCAGAAACCTTCTTTTTTTGAACGATAAGCCCGTCACCGTCAGCGAACTCATGACTCATCTAAAAGAGGCCGCCGTCGAAAATAAGTCGGTGCTTTTGAGGGCCGACATGAGCGCGTCGGTTGGGCGCGTGGTTGAGATTTGGGATTTGTGCAGGGAACTTGGAATTCCCCAAGTCAATATCGCGACCAATCAGAAATCAACGGGCGCGCGAGCGGCCCCGTAAAGGAGCGGTGAATGAAGGGCTACGAAGGGTGGTCTTTTAGTGACAAATCATTCGCGGCGGCCTTGAGCTTGTCGCTGGTGTGGCATCTCTTTTGGTTTTCTTTGGTTACCGTCGGCATGAATCCTGAAAAAAAGCTTCTAAAACCCAGGTCACGGATTGTATTTTTAGGATCGGTGCTGGATGAAAAAATATTTCGCACTTTACTTGAAAACCGGCTTGAGCTTTCAAAGGGGCTGCCTCGTAAATTTTCGGAGCTTTCCGAACCGGCAGACGCTCAGATAAAAACGGCGCAACGCCAGGGTCGGGGGTCCGTCGTAACCTTACCGCTTGAAAAGAAATCCCGGGCGGTCGTGGGTAGTTTGATAGAGGGGACGAAGGCCCTTCCTCCGCAAGAAATCAAGAGGGCATGACCTATGTTTCGCGTGGACATTTCAACGGCGGTTTTTTTATACATGACGTTATCTCTTTTGGTAATTTTTTTGTTATGGATCTTTTTCGAAAAAAAATCAATTCTCCCAAAATTTATCCGGGAGAAGGCAGATGTTTGGGAATGTTCGATCTGCACCCATACCTATGTGGATTCAACGCATCATGAAATTTCCCGGTGTCCCCAATGTAAAAGTTACAATAAGAGATCTTCGAAAGAACGGTTAATTTAAACCGGCCGTTTAGGTAGAATTAATAGTATTGATTTTATGATTGGGTGTGTTTATGATGGTTACTGGATAAAATTAATCATAGCTGTCTAAATAGACCCGTCATCCTCAAGCCCAGCGAAGGATCCGGCTCTTAGATTCTTCGCCCTTTGGGCTCAGCATGACGTTTTGGGTAAGGATATCTCAAATGGCCTTCCCCTCTGAGGGTGCTGTCTCAATTAGACACGTGTGAAAATTAATGAAAGATGTTTTATTCGGAGGAGCTTATGATTACAGAAATTGGCATTGTCGCGGGGGATATCTGGCATTATTTAGATCAGCATAAGATGGCTCGCCTGACGGAACTGATTAACGGCATAGACAAAGATAAAAACGTCGTTCTCATGAGTCTTGGGTGGCTGGCGCGCGAAGGCCATGTGATTATGGAAAACGTCGGAGGCGATTACAAAATTAGCCTGCGGTTCTAAATGCCGGCGATTCTGGTTATCACTACGACGCCTGATTTAAAAACGGCCCGATCGATTGCCCGGGCCCTTGTGAAAAAAAGGCTGGCGGCCTGTGTGTCTGTTCAGGCGGGGCTGGTTTCTTTTTATCGCTGGAAAGGCCGCTTGGAGAACGCGCGCGAGGCGATGCTGTTCATTAAGTCTTCCAAAGAAAAATTTTTAAAAATCAAACGGCAAATCTGCCTCGTCCATCCGTATAAAATCCCCGAGATTATTGCGTTTCCCGTCGCTCGGGGGTCTAAAGAGTATTTGTCCTGGCTTATGCAATCAGTCAAATAGGGGATAGATAGAAGCATGCGTCTGATTAATAAATTGTCCTCCTTCGCTAAAGCTTCGGAGGACACCCCTCCGCGAGGTGCCGCACACTCCGAAGCCTTCCGCAGCTTGCGCGTTTTTGCGGAAGCGAAGGAAGGCGAAGGAGTGGACCTGAGCGGGATCGAACCGCTGGCCTCCTCATTGCGAACGAGGCGCTCTACCAGCTGAGCTACAGGCCCTAAACTTTTTGAAGCTTAAGCGCTTAATCTTATCGAACTTGGCTTGTTATGTCAACCCGGCGCTTAAATTTTTTTTGCAAGACAAATGTTGGAGTTATAGTAAAGCTTCTTTATGCATAGATTTCAGATCAATGCCGACCTCATTCGAAACGGCTCGATTTTGTTGGATGAAAGGGAAAGCCGCCATGCCCTTGTTGTTTTGCGGCTTAAGGCGCCGGAGGCGGTGGGTTTAATAGACGGCAAGGGTCGTGCTTTTAAAGGAGTCGTGGCCGGCATCGAAAACGGTTTTTTGCGGGTCAGAATAGACGCGGGCTCACTGGCTGGGGCGGTTCCATGGCCGTTCCCGGTTCAAGTCACGCTGGCGGTTTCTGTGATCAAACCGGAGCGCATGGAGCTTTTAATCCAAAAGGCCTGCGAATTGGGCGCGGATGCGATCCTTCCCGTCCGCTCCGAAAGAAGCATTATCCGGCTGTCCAAAGAACGCTGGCAAGAAAAAATTAAACGCTGGCGCAAAATCGCCGTTGAAAGCTGTAAACAATGCGGTCTGCCCGCGACTCCCCAAATTCACGAAGCGGCTGATTTGAAAACTGTTCTTTCAAGCGCGACCGGTTACGATAAAATTTTGATACCCACTTTGTCGGGCGTTACGCGGCCCCTTCGTGAGGCCTTACCAAGACCGGCGCCGGACAGGTTGTTGGCGCTGATAGGTCCTGAGGGGGATTTTTCAGACAAAGAGGTGGCGTTGGCTGTTTCATACGGCGCCAGGCCGGTGAGCCTGGGTCCGCTGGTGTTGAGAACGGAGACGGCCGTATTTTATTTACTGTCAGTTTTAAACTTTTTTTACGGGGAAACGGGCGCGCACGTTCGAGGGAAATTAAATGAATAGATCAAAAATAGTATCGGCAGGTTTAATATTTTTAGCGTTGTCTTTTGTAGTTTTACCTCAAGCCCCCGCCGCGCCAGACTCATTTGAAAAAGTCAGGGATCGCGACGGTGATGGGGTCATAGATACTTGGACGACTTACGATTCGAAAGGCAACGCGACGGCGGCGGCCATTGATCAGCATAAGGACGGCAAGCCGGATTATTGGAAATACTACCGGAACGGCAAAATTTACAAAAGGGAATGGGATAGAAATTTTGACGGTAAACCGGACCTAAGAGTGCTCGAAGAAAATGGCCGTCTGATCATGACGCAGTACGATAATAATTTCGACGGCGTATTTGAAAAGACCGTGAAGGCTCCACGGAAGGGTTCTGTCGTAAATGTTAAAACTACGAATGAACCCTAGCCGTCTGTTGAAAAAAGCCCCCTCTGCGTCGTTGCACGCTTCGTCTCCTTG
>PEWW01000043.1 GCA_002779345.1 Candidatus Omnitrophica bacterium CG07_land_8_20_14_0_80_50_8
TTGGTCGGCAGCGCGCCGATACTTACGCCAATATTGATGCACGCCTCAATCGCAATTAAACTGACCAGCCCAAGGCTCAATAGCTGCGTAAAATGACTTTTAGCCCGAAAAACAATCACCATCCCGGCAAAAATAAAAAGTGTAAACAGTATAACCACGGCGCCGGCTCCCACGAACCCGAGCTCTTCACCGATAATCGAAAAAATAAAATCGGTGTGCGATTCGGGAAGAAAAAATAATTTCTGTTGAGACTTTCCTAACCCCACGCCAAAGAGTCCGCCGGATCCCAAGGCCAAAAAAGACTGCACAATTTGGTAGCCTACGCCCCGAGGATCATCCCATGGGTGAAAAAACGCAAGAATTCTTTTGCGACGATAAGGTTTCGCAAGCATCAGATACGACAAGACCGGCAAGGCCGCCGCCACAATCATTAACAAATACTTGAACGGGAACCCCGCCGCGAAAAATAAGGTAAGCGTCACCAGGCAGACGGTCACCGCGGTACCCAAATCCGGTTCCTTCAAAATCAGCCCGGCCGATACACCCAGCACAAACAACGCCGGTAAAACCGTGCTTTTAATTTCGTTCAGCGCCGCTTTTTTTCTGTCCAAATAATCGGCCATGTAAAAGATCAGGGCAATTTTTAAAAATTCCGAGGGTTGAAAACTAAAACCCAGAATCTTAAACCAGCGCCTGGCCCCGCCCGTAGAATATCCCACATGGGGAATCAGCACCGCCGCCAATAGGGCAAGCGCTATCCCCAAAATCGGCAACGCGTGCTTTCGCAGTCCGTGGATATCCATCGACGCGGCCCAAAACGCCAGGACAGCGCCCAATGCCAAATAGGCCAGATGCCGCTTTATAAAATAACCGCTATCCCCCATGCTTTCAAACGCATAAATAGCGCTGGCGCTATAGATCATCACCACGCCGACCGATAAAAGAACAAGCGCTGAGCCCAGCAACAGGTTTCTGGCTTTGGCTAAAGGTTCCATCTGTTTTATTAAGAAATGCCGACCGCCGGATCCTGCTTAGAGGACCGACCGAGGCTGGCTGAAATTTGCTTAAAAACCGTTCCGCGTTCTTCAAAACAGCTAAACTGATCAAAACTAGCACACATGGGTGAAAGTAAAATCGAATCCCCCGGGTCCGACAAGCGATAGGCAAGCCTCACCGCGTCGCAAAAATCTTTCACCGGATGAACGCGCTTGTAAGTTTTCCATGCCCCTGCGATTTGCGCGCGCGCCTCACCGTACAAGACGACGCATTTTACTTTCTTTTCCAACAAAGGTTCGAGAGACTCAAACGTGGTTCCCTTGTTTCGCCCCCCGGCTATCAGCACCATAGGCGCGTCCACCGAAAGGATCGCGGCTTTAGCGCTTTCAACCGTGGTAGACTTGGAATCGTTGATGAAATGAACGCCCCCAACCGTTCCCGCGTGTTCGATTCGGTGTTCGAGCGTTTCAAAAGAGTAAACGGTATTTTGTATCTTATCACGCGGCACCTTGAGGATCGACGCGACCGCAAGGGCGGCCAAAATATTTTCAAGGTTGTGGCTGCCCTTTAACTTCGCTCGCGAGCAGTCCAGAACAGTTTTTTCACTCTTTCCTTTTTTATTGACGACCTTTCCGTCCTCCACAAAAAATCCTTCCGCGATCCGATGTTTGCTAAAAAACACTACTTTTGAGCGGACTTTTTTCGCCATGGCGCGAACCAGCGGATCATCAAAATTTAAGATTAAAAAATCTGAAGCTTGTTGATTCGCGAATATTTTTTCTTTTGCCATGATATATTTTTCCATACTGCCATGACGATCCAGATGATTCGGACTGATATTGAGAACGACGGCAATCCGGGGGCGAAAGGTCGGGCTGTCTTCCAGTTGAAAGGAACTAAGCTCCACCACCACCACCGACTTTTTATCGATGGACGGTAGCGCGTCCAAAAATGAAGCGCCCACATTGCCGCATAAAACGCTCTTTCGGCGCGCCTCGCGAAGGGCGCGATCAATGAGGCGGATGGCGGTTGTTTTCCCGTTAGACCCCGTCACGGCCACGATGAGTCCGGGACAAAAATAAGAGGCAAGCTCTATTTCGCTGATCACCGGCAGTTTTCGTTTCATCGCGAATTGAAGCGGCGAACTTTTTTTGGACACGCCGGGACTGGTGACGATCAAATCGCTTCCCCGCATAAAACCCGCCGTATGGCGTCCTGTTTCCACCGGAATATCCAGACTCGTCAAAAAATCCGCGCTTTCAAGAACCGCTTTTGTTTCCGCACCCTCCGTCACACGAACCCGGGCGCCTTGACCTTTTAAAAATTTCGCCGCCGCAAAACCGCTTTTTCCCAGGCCTATCACCGTAATTTTTTTATTTTTTAAATTCAATGCTGCCTCACTGTAGTTTCAGAGACGCCAGGCCCACCAACGCAAGGATAAGCGATACGATCCAAAAACGGATCACCACCTTCGATTCCGAAAAACCTTTTAATTGAAAATGATGATGAATCGGCGCCATCAGAAACACCCTTTTCTTTCTGCATTTGAAACTAGCCACCTGAAGGATCACCGAAAGCGCTTCGACGACAAAAACGCCGCCGATAATGAGAAGTAAAAGTTCCTTTTTTGTAAAAAGCGCCACCGCCCCTAAAGCGCCGCCGAGGCTCAAAGACCCCGTGTCGCCCATGAACACGCTGGCCGGGTGCGAGTTAAACCATAGAAAACCCATCCCGGCGCCGAAAAGTGCCAGACAAAAAACCGTCAGTTCCCCTGCCCCGGGAACAAACGGCACATGAAGATATTCGCTAATTTTGATGTTGCCCGTCACGTAGCTCAACAGCCCATAGGCGAGGGCGATCATCGCCGTACACCCAATGGCCAATCCGTCAAGCCCGTCCGTCAAATTAACCGCGTTGGAAGCCCCCGTCACGACCAACACCGCGAAAAGCACATAAAAAGGGCCCAGGGTTATAACAAAATCTTTTAAAAACGGGACGTGGATTTCTTGCCAGCCGGTCGAATCAAAATAAAGAAAGAGACCTAATCCCGCGCTAATGGAGACTTGCCCGAGCAACTTGGCGGCGGCTTTCAAGCCCTTGGAATCCTTTTTTAAAAATTTAAGGTAGTCATCCGTGAAACCTACTAAGCCTAGCCAACTCATGACCAAAAGACATATCCACACGTAGCGATTTCCGAGATCCGCCCAAAGGAGCGTAGACGTCGCAAGCGCCCCCAGGATCAACAGCCCTCCCATCATAGGCACTTCATCCTTGCCCGCGTGCGCTTTGTAAAGCTTCGAGAAACCGTCTCTTTGAACCGTCTGTTTCAATTCTAATCGATGCAAAAATCGGATCACGAAAGGCCCGATAAACAAGCTGACGACAAAAGCGGTAATACTGGCCATGGCCGCGCGAAAAGTAATATAACGAAAAACGTTAAAACCGAAGAAAAAATCTCTTAACGGGTAGAGGAAGTAATAAAGCATTCAAAAACCTTTTCCATTTTCATCCCTCGAGAGCCCTTCACCAGCACCATATCGCCGGGCCGCGCGAGTTCATGACAAAGTTTTCCGGCCAAGAGACTATCGGCCACGTGATATATTCTTTTGGGGTCAAATCCCTTTTTAAGCGCCTCGTCGACGAGGTATTTCGAACACGGCCCCGCTGCGATCACATAATCAAAAAGCCAGTCGGCGATCAGCGCGCCTATCTGACGGTGCCATG
>PEWW01000181.1:0-1996 GCA_002779345.1 Candidatus Omnitrophica bacterium CG07_land_8_20_14_0_80_50_8
ATCCTTGTCAGAGTCTGCGATGAAGGTGAGGTTGCCGGAGTCGGTGGTGACATTAAAGTTTACATTGATATTATTAACAGCTTTGAAGGTGGTTGTGCCTTGGGTAGAGATGGGGCCTGTAGTGGTGAGATCGCGGCCGGCTTCGAATACGGTGCTTCCCCCTACACTACCATAGCTGCCTTGAACCTTTATATCCTGCTCGGATTTCACGGTTATCTCTTTGGCCTCTATCTCCCCCGATGACTCAATAAGACCGCTTGCTGTGATCTCAACCACGCCATCCTGCCCGACTTTGACCTCATTTGCCCTTATAATACCCTCCTGGTTAATGGCGCTTTGGAAGATCTGAGCAACGCTTTGCGCGTTTAACTCGACCTTGGCGCCTGACAGAGTACCTGAATTTTCAAGTTGAGTTTCAAGTTTGTTGCCGTTGGCATCATATATGTTTTGAGCCGTGGGTTCATCGATAGCAACCGACACCAGTCCATCCGCGTAAAGATCGATCTTAATGAACTTGCCGGCGGCCAAAGAAACGGTGCCAACCGGAGCCTCAATGGTACCCGTGTTTTTTATGGCATCAGCTGCAAGAACCGCAAAGCCGCCATCACGGGTTTTAATACTGCCTTCGTTTGAAATAAATGAATTGGGGTTGATGCCGGTTCCCGCAAAAATATATTGCCCGTTCAAGAAATTTTGGTTGGTGATGTCATGTGTGGATGCCATGAGACCGCCCACATTGACTTGCGCGTTTTGTCCAAAATTTATTCCGTTTTGATTAATTAAAATCAGGTTGCCGTTCGCGTAAAGTTGTCCGAGAATTTGAGAGCTTCCGCCGCCCACCACGCGGTTCAATAAAAAGGAATCAAGCGACGGCATAATGAAATTGACCTTTTCGTTTGCCCCGATGCTGAATGAGTTGTACTGAATGATCGATTTATCCGAGGCTGTAATATTGAGGGTCGACGCGTCTGTCTGATCAAATGATGCCGTGCCGGAAACCACTTCTTGTCCTTGAGGAAGCGCCCAAGATGTATGCGCAGGGCATACAGCAAAAATCATGACCAGGAGCAGCCCGCCCACTCTTATCCGTGTCTTTTTTTTGCCTGCTAAATTATTCATAATATTTTATTCACCAATTACATATATTACTTACATACAAATATTCCTATGTAAAAGAATAACATACTTAATCAATAATGTCAAATATTAATATAACCGTAAGTCGTTTAATCTAAATTGGTTGCGTAAAATCTGAAATTTCTTTTGAATTTAAATTCAAATGCAAGGCGGGTCTTGTTGTGCCTTGACCTCCCCTAGCCCCTCCTTCGTAAGGAGGGGAACACGGTTTTCCTCCCCTTACGAAGGGGAGGTGCCGCGTCAGCGGCGGAGGGGTCAATCTCTTACGAAGGGGAGGTGCCGCGTCAGCGGTGGAGGGGTCAATTAGTAGTTACTCTGAACTTTGAAGTATTGCTGGGAGCGCCCGGCTTCGGTGAGAGAAACATCTCCTAATGGGAATCCCCAGCCATAACGCGCGTCGAAATTTTCGTTGATACGGAACTGGATCTCAAAACCCGCACCCAGTAAGCTCCTTGAAACATGCTCCCCGGAGAGCGGAGATATCAAATGTGCATATCCCTGGTCGAGGAACAGCACAAGACTTGTCTGGCTTCTCAAGGAGTCCTTAGAATTCATTACCTTCCAGCTTTTTGGAATGAAATAGGCGGGAACCCAGTACTCGATGTTCGTACACAACCCGTAGTCGCCGCCATAATCGCTTTCCGGATAACCGCGGACTGTATCAACACCCCCTATAAAAAATTCTTCCTGCGGCGTTAGATTATCACGCGTCCATTGGCCTTGAATTTTAAACATCACGCTGGTCTTCCACCAGGGAAGCTTTTCGATACGTTTGACTTGAAATTCAAATTTTGAAAATGAGCTTCCCGCCTGGCGGCTTGTCAACGCGATCTGATCGTCATGAAATGGCAGCCCAAAG
>PEWW01000181.1:2022-3723 GCA_002779345.1 Candidatus Omnitrophica bacterium CG07_land_8_20_14_0_80_50_8
CCCGTGGCTGTCCGCCGACTGCAGAGCTACGCCAAAATAAGGGGTCCGCAAACGGTCCCGGGCAATGACCGCGCTAAACGCGCGCGTGCGTTTCTCGTTAAATTTAAAACCCGCGTAACCGTCCAGCGTCGCGTTGTCCCGTTGAAATAACCAGCGCCGGATCTCGGTCCCGTAATCCTGTGAGACGCCGTCATAGCCGATCCGCTCAAAACCCTTTTTGGGGTTCACTTGGGCGTGGCTAAAATGCGTGGCTACCCGGAGGTCCCATTTTGGAAGCGGAAGCATGTGGTACAAATAGACTGTGCCCAAATCTTGGGTAAAAGCGGCGCTCCCAAGAAAAATATCGTCGTGGCCCGTGAAATTGTTGTTTCTTACGTTAAAGCTCGGCCGGTTCTTGCCGGTTAGCTTTGTCCCTTGGCTATCGAGAGATAGGCCGCTATGAAGCGGGGATCTGTCTTTTACCTGGAGGTAAACATCCGTATCACCTTTCTTCTTTCCGGGGCGGAGCGACGCCCTGACGGCCCTGTCCGGATTTTGATTCATGCGCATGGTGTCCGTCCGGATCTGGTCATAGCGCAAGACAGAGCCTTTGGGAATTCTCCAGTAAGACTTGGTTTGATCATCCCGAAAATAGTGCGCCCCCTCGGAATGCACCTCGCCAAGCTTTGAAACCACCGCCTCCAGTTTCACATCCTGTTTTTCAAGGCGCTGAGGCGGCAGATAAACAATGGCGACATAACCACGTTTCTGGTATTCGGCCTCCAACTGCCTGCAAAGTCTTTTTAAGTCATCGAGCGTTTGTTTGCGCTTCTCAAAAACGCTTAATAGGCTATGGACATCCTTTTCGGGAAGGATCTTATTCCCTTCCAAGCGGATGGTGCGAACATAAAATTCTGTTTGAGAGGGCGCCTCCTCGGCAGGTTCCTCGGGTTCCACCAGCGACTTGAAAATAGGCTTTGTTTCTTTAAGGCGCTCTTCAATATCTTCTCTAGCCTTCTTTTCTATTACTTCCGCGGAAGCCCCCGGCGGGATTTGCGGCGTGTCGGCAAATGCCCGGCGGCTAGGCAAAATCAAGAGCGCGATCAAAATAATGACGAGTGCGATCTGTATTTTCAGGATATGTTTCTTCATAAAAAAATACGTTCCGCGCCGGCTAAGGGATGATATTCAAATCCCCGTTCCCACTGTCCCGTCACAATGCGTCCATCGCTCTCGACCCAGGCATGCGCGTCCAGAGGTCTGGCGTCCGATCTAGTCACGCCAATGTGAAGCGTCGCCTGATAATTCGCTCGGCGAAAAAATAGGTTTATAACCATGGCTTTTGCCAGGCAATTATTAACGAAAGGTATGTGACGGGCAACAGCTTCCACGGCCCAGATGATCCGCTCTTTGGCCAGCGGTGTTCGGGTACGAGAATTCGCGCGTGGTTTCGAGGATCCCTTGGAGATAAAACGGACAAAACGAAATGGAAAAAAAATAAGCAGGACGCGTGTTATCAATAAGAAGAATACAGCGCTAAGAAGCAAGCGCTTGTCTGAGAACGAAAGCCCAGAAAATTTAGTAATAAGTTTCACTCGGTCTCGATGAGCCCCTTTCCGGCGAGGTCATTGAGCAACGCCAAAAGATCCTGTTCCAAGCGCGCCGGCTCCACCTCATATTCATTCAATAGCGCGTCTTTGATCTCTCTCACGGTCTTTGGCT
>PEWW01000039.1 GCA_002779345.1 Candidatus Omnitrophica bacterium CG07_land_8_20_14_0_80_50_8
AGGTTTTAATGAAAATTTTTACCGACGCGTGGTGGGGGGGAAGCTTAAATATGTTCTTAAGACGCTTGAGCGGCTCGTGCGTCTCGGCGTGTTTACCGAAGTGGTCAATCTCGTGGTGCCCACCTTAAACGATGATCTGGGCGAAATACGCGCGATGTGTCGATGGGTGAAGCGCGAGCTCGGACAAGACGTGCCGTTATTTTTTTCCCGTTTCACTCCGCAGTATAAACTGCAAAATTTGCCGCCCACGCCGCTCGAGACGATCAAACGTGCTCGAGAGATCGGGCTTGAAGAAGGATTAAGATACGTTTACAGCGGAAACATCCCGGGCGATGAAGGGGAGAACACATTCTGTCCGACCTGCAAGAAAGCGCTGATCGAACGCTACGGTTATACGGTATTGGCTAACCGGCTCTTGCCCGGCGGATTTTGTCCGTACGATCGAACAAAAATTCCGGGGATATGGGATTAACCCCCTGCTTTTTTCCGCCGGAGCCGCCAGCCGATCGCGAAAAGCAGGACCGCCGACAAATAGTACAGCTTTAAAATTCCCAAGATCGGCACGAGAAACAAGCCCGTGAAAATCGCTCCGCACCCGCCGCCGAATAAGTCCGCCGTGTAAAGTTTCGCGGGAGAAAATGATCTTGCGAGGCTCGCAAACCCATAACCGGGAATGAATCCGATCGGGATCATCAAGAGAACAAAGAGGATTATGGCGGGAAAATAGCGGAAGGCGGCGTCATAAAAAGAAAATAGCACGGCAAGCAGCAAGCCCAAGACCGCCTGCGCCGATAGAAGAAGGCTGTTTTGCTTCGGTGAATAACCTTTTTTTCTGGCCCCCACCCAACCCCCCAACGCGATCCCCGACATGGCTGCGGCGAATAAGAAACCCATCTGCGAGTAGATATATCCTTCCTTCGCCTGGAAGGCCAGCAGGACAAGAATCTCGTACACCATTCCCGAAAACCCAAGCGTCAAAATAACGGCGGACCCGTCACGCCAGGACAGGGACATTTTCCGCCGTCGTAGAAACCGGGCCACAAGCACGAAGAGCGTGACAAAGGCGAAGGCCCATAAAAAAAGCGTCGGGTCCTGAAATTTCAAAAGCCATACTTTCCACGAATAATAATAAGTCACGGGCAGAAAATCGCGGTTTAGATCCGACCGCGGTCCGCGGGTCAGTTTATCCAGAAAAAATTGCACGCGCGCGGGATCCAGTTTTATCCCGAAATAACTGGGAACCACCACTGTGTTATTGAGTCCGCGCTCCCGGGTGCAGTCAGCCAGCGTTCCAGGATCCAGGTTGAGCGGATTGTCATGCGCCAGATAGATCAAGGGAGTCCCGGGCACGAGCGACACTTCTTTAAAAACAGAACGAAGCGTCAAAAAAATAGAGCTGTTATAAAATGCCATCTGGGGCGGCAAATAATTCTCTGATGAAGGGATCGCCAAGGCGAGGATCCCGCCAGGACGGAGGCGTTTTTTTGCCTCCTGAAAAAATTCTTGAGTATAAAAACGGTTGATCTGGGCGTTGGAAGGCTCCGGCAGGTTTAAAAGGATGCAGTCATAAGCGTTCGGCGTGTGTTTCAGAAAAAACCGGCCATCCACGAGATGGACCCGCAAGCGGGGATCTTTCAAGGCCGCCAAGTCCCCGGGCGACAAGACCGGTTTAAGAAACTTAAAAAGACTTCCGTCAATTTCAGCGACCTCGACGCGGCGCACCGGATGTTTAAGAATTTCTCTCAATTCTCCCGTGGCCGCTCCTCCGGTCAGAAATATGTCTTTCGGATCCGGATGGGCCAAAAGCGGCCAGTGCGCGATCTCCTCATGGGAACGGGGATCCGGAAAGGAGGCCGTGATGAGCCCATCCCGGAAAAGTTCCTTCAGATTCCCCGTTTGGGTGAGGACGAGATTGCCGAAGCGGGAATCCAGGGAATCCAGAAACTGATAGCCCTTCCACTCTAAACGGCGTGTCTTTAGGTCCAGCGAAGAAAAGGACGCCCCAAGAAAAAAAAGAAGATAAAAAATAAAAAAGACGGTGTGGAATTTTTTTCTCGTGACAAACGTGCAGATTAAAAGATAATTCGCTATAATGAGCGAAAGACCCAGTCCCCATGCGGTGAAAAAATTTGAAAAACGTCCCGCGAGGATAAAAGTATAAGTGACACCCGCGGCGACGGCGCCGAAGGACTCAAGGCAGTAGATCCCCGCGGCGTCAAGTCGGCGGTCCTTGGAAAAAGAACAGCCCGCGCTGAATAGTGAGCCGCTGATAAAGCAGAGAGGGAAGAGCAGAACCGCGGTCGTCATCAGCGTCTCAACAGGCCCCGGGATCATCCCGAAGCCGAAGCAGGTCTTGGAAAAACGTATAAGTGTGATCTCAATGGGAAGCGCGAAGGCCAGGATCGTCAATAACCAGGGGAAAGCGGCCGCGGGGAAGCGGCGCCCCGCCCAGTTTCCGGCCCCCACCCATAAGAGCCACAGTCCCAGAGAAAAACCGATAAAGAGTTCGTTGCCGTAAAATAGAACGCCCAGTTCCCGGAGCAACAAAAGTTGAGCGCACAAGGAAACAAACCCGTAGACGAAAAAGGCGATATAAAGGAAGACCCCGCTTCCGGAAAACCGCGTAAGCTTCAACATGTTGTTAGTTTACCGCCTGTCCGTGCTTTTGGACTAGCCGTTTTCATTGTCATCATTCTAGGTCTTCCCGTTCTATGGACTTTTCATGGCAGACTCTTGGCGGCTAAAATGGCTTGGATCGGCTTTATCGGGTTCGCAAGTTTTCGTACCTTTAAGAGCGGCCGAGTTTCGCGATGGCGCTCGATCTTTTTTGTCATACTTGCCTGGGCATTCATTTTGGAATTTAAAGCAAAACTCATCGGCCTTCACGGCAGCGCGTGGTTTTCCCCCGAGACCCAGGAAGTGCCTTATTGCCATATCGCGATCAGCAGCACACTGCTCAACCATTTATACGGCCAATTACTGGCTTTTTCAAGCGCTCATTATTTTCAGTGGTCGCCATTGGCGGCCGGGGCTTTTTTTTGGCTATTGGGGACGCTTTGCATCGGCCAGGGGTGGTGTTCTTGGGCCTGTTTTTACGGCGGCCTTGATACCACTTTTTCGAAGCTGACCAAAAAGCCCCTGATCCGTCTGCCTTATCTTCCTCCGGGCGTCAGAGATTTTTCGCTCGCATTGTTTATCGCCGTGGTGCTTCTTTCGTTCGCCAAATTCGAGCCCGTATACTGCATCTGGGTCTGTCCGCTTAAAATTTCTACCGGATTTCTTGATCCGGAAACCGGTCTGCGACAAATTCAGCTGGCCATTTTCGCGACCGCGGGAATATTATTTATTATTCTGCTCCCGTTTCTTTTCAAAAAGCGGACGTTCTGCACGTTTCTATGCCCCTTCGGAGCCTGGCAATCATTGGTGGGGCGCCTCAATCTTTTTAGAGTGACGATCGACCCTGACACGTGCACGCTTTGCCAACAGTGTCTCAAGGTCTGCCCCGTCTACGCCATTGACGCCAAAGGAGTGCTGGAACATAAGGTGTCCTCGAATTGCAACCGTTGCGGCGACTGTTTTGACGCGTGCCCGACCGGCGCGATCGATTATTCCATTGTGGGACA
>PEWW01000151.1:0-3117 GCA_002779345.1 Candidatus Omnitrophica bacterium CG07_land_8_20_14_0_80_50_8
AATAGCTTGTTTTTTTGCAGGCAATAATCGGATAATGTCCCGAAGGGCTCCAATAGGTAAGGTTTATTGCCAACACGGGCGGCATGGCAGGCGTCAATGGACAACCCATTGAACAGTCCATGGACGTGAATCGCATCGAACTGCTTGAGCTTGCTTTTTAATAAGGCCGACAGCGAAGGATCCCATCGATACCTTTTTACCAACGGCCGCGACCAGAAGATATCCACTCCCGGCAATAAAGATTTATGTTCCTGATCGCGCCGGTGATTGCCCGAAGACCCGGTCAGGAGCGCGATCCGAAGACCCTTCTCTTGAAGGGCGCCGCATAACCCTCTGGCCGCAACTGCGGGGCCGCCGTACGCGTTATCAATAGAGGCGATGCAATGAAGGATGCGCATCACCGACCAGGAGCCTTCTTTTCAAGATATTTTCCTGCGGCGGCAAGAACCTCCTCGACACTGATGAGACCGAGGCACGGATGGTCCTGGACATTACATACTTTAAGCTCGCAACCCGCGCACGGCACCCGCTTGCGAAGGACCGTGTGATCTTCTCCAAAAGGTTCCCATAGGCCCGGATTATTTCTTGCCGAGAAAATAGCGAGGCACGGGACGCCCGCGAAAGCCGCCAAATGCATGGGCCCCGTGTCATTTCCTATATAAAGGATACAGCGCCTTAACGCCTCGGCGGCCCCATTCAAGGTCAGCCTTCCGCAGAGATTGATCCCGTGTCTCCAGAGCGAAATAAGCGTTTCGGCGTCGGCCGAATCTCCCCGGGAGCCAAACAGCACGGGCTCGACGCCATAGTCATCTATCAGCCGCTTTCCAAGCGCCTCAAATCTTTCCAACGGCCATTTTTGCGCCTGCCATTTCCCGCTCGCGCAAACGGCAACGAACCTTCCGTCCCCCCGTTTTGGAAATATTGAGTCTACTTCACTCAGGGTTTCGGGCGTGACAAATTTTGAAAATAATCCGTCAAAAGCATTTTGAGTTGAAACACCCGCTTGCTCCAAATGTTTCAGAAGAAATTCCGTTTCCCGCGGAAGACGCCTGATCTCGCCGTTCTTCTCCCGAACGGCAACCTCAGAAAAGTTATCAAACCCGATCAACGTCTTTATCCCGCAGAGTCCAAAAAATCGCTTATCCCTGTGAATTTGAGAGTTTCTACGAAGGCTCGGCGGCAAATAGATCAGGGCATCTATTCCCATTTTTCTTATTTGCGTCCTCAACCGGATAAGCTCTTGTATTTTTCTTAATCCTTTGATCTCCAGGTTATATTCAATGGCTTGGTCTACTAAACCCGTTCCTAATAGGACATTCCATACGCTCACAGCATCGGCGGGATTTTTTGAACTCAATAGAATTATCTGATCGCCCGCGTAACAGCGGCGTATCGCGTTAAACGCCGGCAGGGCGACGATCGTATCGCCAAGGCTGCCGATCCTAAAAATCATGATTTTCATTTTGCCGGGTTTCCCGCTTGAGACCTGGAAAAAAATATCAATTGGGCGCCTTCTCTGCTTCCTAATAACAGCGCATCGTACCGGCCCTCGGTCTTCATTCTTTCTACCAGCGCTTCTCTTGTGTGCCCCGGCGGCGGCAGGTGCACTTCCATCACGATATTTTTGAATCGCTTCAATTCTGCGGCGTTTGCCGACATGAATATGGGGTACTCCGAACCTTCGCAATCCACTTTCAGGAGGTCAACATCCGCCGGTGTTGCGGGAGAAGGGACATCCGAAAGTTTTATCATGTTTACTGCGGTGGCGCGGGAGTCCGGTACGGAATGATAAAGGGATTGTCCCGGACCGGTCTTTGCGATATCGAGGCTTGTCTCGCCGCGTGCCGGGCCGACGGCAGCATTAAGAACTCGGGTGTCGAGGCGGTTCCAATGGATATTGGAGGCCAGCCTTGCGCACGTCCAAGGATTCATCTCCACTGACACCCCTTTGACCGAACACCCGCTCCAGACGCTGTTCAAAGCAATATCAAATGCGCCAATATTGGCTCCCAAATTGACATAAGTTCCGGAACCTCCTTTCGGGCAGGACCGTTTCAACGCCTCATGATAGATTTTTTCACTCAAACACTCCCGGATGCTGACACCATCCGCGAAGGACTCAAATGATAATAATCTGTATTGATGATAGCGGTAAACGATAACATTTGTATTTGAGAAAATCTTTGATGAGACAAGTCCGATGGGATTATTGAAATCAGCTGCGGATCGGATGAAGCAAATAATGCTCTTAATTTTTTTTATCACTTTTGACGTCATCGATTAAAAATAGTCCGTTCACGGCCTCGCTGATACCCTTCTCAGGAACAAATCCAACCCTCCAGGGATCATAAACATAGCACCGATAACCAAATTTCCTCATAGTGTCTCTGATCCGAACGCCGTGTTCCCTGTATTCATCTCCGGCTTGACGGTAAAGTTCGATATAGAGCGACCTTATACATTTAGTCTCCAGGAATTCTCCGGCTCCTTCCAACGCCAGGAGTTCATAACCTTCGACGTCCAGTTTCCACAGATCCACATGATCGATCCGCCGTTCTTTGAGAAAATCTCCCAGGCGCACCACCTCGACCGGTTCGCCGCGAGACTCCGAGATCTGGCTTGAGCCTCCGTGAAACCTTTCGCCCTTCCAGGTGTCCTCGAGGTACAAGTGATCCGGTTTGGCCCCCAAAGCCAAACGATGCACCTCCACGGATCGAAGGTGATCCAAATTCTTGGCGACGCACTCCTCAAGCCATGCCGCCTGTGATCCGCCGGGCTCAAATGCATAAAGTTTTCCGTTTGGCACCCGTTGCCCCAGATACATCGCGATCTGACCGATGTTGGCGCCCGAATCCACTACAATGCTATCCCTTTTTAAAAATCTTCTCGCCCACGTTAAAAACGCCGGATCATACGACCCATATAAAATCCATCGATGCGTAGCATTTCGGAGATCCAGCCGCCATGGAATTCCGGCGCCCGTCATAACCTCACAAATACCTTGTTTGACCAAAAGTCCGCCGAAGAGCCTTTCGCAGATCCCAAGTTTTTTTGGAAAATTCAGAGTCTGGATGATCCTAAAATAATTCATGATTTATTAGAATTGCCCGCACCGGC
>PEWW01000151.1:3149-3731 GCA_002779345.1 Candidatus Omnitrophica bacterium CG07_land_8_20_14_0_80_50_8
CGAATCTCCGCCGAAGATGTCGCTGATATGCGTTGATATCTTCCTTGAACGGATAACGGTTTGCAGAAGCTCTTCCTTTGCGCTGAAGGACAATTTCTTAAGCGTATTGCTGTCAAAATTATGGCCGACTTCATAAACGAACTCGCCCTCGCCCTCCACCGGGTCATGGCTCAACAAAAAACACTGGCTGTCTCCGGAAGCCGATTGCGTTGCTTTCGCAAAACGCTCTACGATCAGACGAAGCAATTAATATTTATTAAAAGCCATGGATAAATCTTTCCCGAATTCCCGCATCTGTTCATACTGCTCCTCCTGCCTTTTTTCCTTTTTTTGTATTTCCCGGATAATTTCTTCCTTTTCTCCCTGGAAGCCTTTCACCACATCAACCAGCTCTTTTTTTATCTTTATCAATTTGTATCTTAAATAAAACATAACGATCCCAAAAGGAGTTGTAACGACAAAAAGAAGCGGCCCCATGAGCGGATTAATAATCCAAAACATCACCAGAAACATGCCCCCGAATAACGGCAGTATAAATATCAATTTATCCATAATTAATATACCCTTTTAAATGAATTCTCA
>PEWW01000122.1 GCA_002779345.1 Candidatus Omnitrophica bacterium CG07_land_8_20_14_0_80_50_8
GGAGTCTGCGGCAGTGCTCTTGCATGATAAAGACGCCAAAACATATAAAATGGTTGCGGGGGTCGGCACCAAAGAGAAAAATATCGCTTTTAATGAAAGCGATCTTATTGTGTCGTATCTCAAGCAGACCGGTCAGCACATTTTAAAGGACAAAAGCGTCGATAAAATGGAACACGACGGAGAGCTTAAACAAAGCTTTCGTAAGTTGAACGCACGGCTCTGCCTGCCGATCGAATTTCATGACGAAATGATAGGTGTTCTTTGCCTGGGCATGAAGAAGTCGGGAGAAGATTTTACTCAAGAAGATATCGACATTTTAGATACGCTGGCTCGAACGGAGGCGATCTCTATCTCCAATGCCCGGCAGTTTGAGGAAAACGCGAAGATGCAGGCGGTGGCCGCTCAAAGCGAGAAAATGGCCGTGATCGGGACGCTGGCCGCGGGGATCAACCATGAGATTTGCAATCCTCTCGGGATCGTGAGGGGTCAATGCGAAATGTTCCTCTTAAACCGCCGTGACGGGTATTATAACGACAAGACCCCGGATGAGCTTTTAAAAATTTCCGCCGATGTCATGAATAAGGTCATCAAGGAGACGGATCGAGCCACCTTGATCACGAAAAAACTTTCCAGTTTCGCCAAGCCATCTAAACGCACGGATCTCGAAGAGGTGCGGGTCGAGAAAGAAGTGGACGAAGTTGTCGGGCTCATCGGACATGAGCTGAAATTGAACAACATCGACATTCAAAAGGATTTTCCCAATAATTTTCCGGTCATCCTTGGGGATAAAAAGCAGATCCAGGAGGTCTTTTTCAATATTATTCGAAACGCCGCACAGGCGATGGATAAAGGCGAAGGCAAGATCGTTGTCTCGGGCTTTGCCGACAGCGGCAATGCCGTAGTCAGGATCGTAGACAACGGCAGCGGTATCCCGCAGGACAAGATCGGCCAAATCTTCAATCCGTTTTACACAACCAAAGCGCCGAGCAAGGGGACGGGTCTCGGGCTTTTTATCGTGAAACAGGTCATTGAAAAAAATAAAGGAACTATATTGGTAGAAAGTGAAGCGGGTATCGGGACGACGTTTACGTTGAGGTTCCCGATTGTCGCGGCGGCGTTGGTGACTGCGTGACGAAAATTCTCACCATCGACGATGAAATTGAGTTCACGACTCTCATGCAAGCTTATTTTGAGCCTAGGGGCTATGAGGTGCTGGTCGCCAATGACGGGGCCGAGGGTCTTAGGATCGCGAAGAAGGAAAACCCCGAAGTCTGCCTCATTGATTTGAAGATGCCGGGACTTCACGGGGACGAGGTGTTAAGAGAAGTTTTGCTTCATAATCCAAGTATCAAATGTATTATGATTACGGCCTCCGAAGGTGAAGGCAAGACGAGTGAGAAGTTAAAAGAGATGGGCGCGTATACTTGTTTTGATAAACCGATTACGTCATTGAGAAATTTAGAAAATACGATAAAAGAGGCGCTGAACGGTGGATAATGGTGTGGGCCTTGTCATCCCGAGAAAGCCCTCGTTTTTGTTCCGGCGAACTGAGGGATCTTGCGGAAGCTGTATCATGAATCAATTACCTAGATTCCTCGACTCGCTAGAGAAAGAACATGGCCCGCTCGGAATGGCAGTTAGGATTATTAGATGACTAGAAAACCCAAATTATTAGTCACCGACGATGAGCGTGATATTTGCAATTTTGTAAAGTCGTTTTTTGAGATGAGGGGATTTGAGGTGATCACCGCGCTTAATGGCGACGAGGCGATGGCAAAGCTTTTAAAGGAAAGGCCGGACATTGTGATCATGGACGTCGTGATGCGCCGCGCGCGCGAAGGCCTGGAATATCTGCCCCAGATCAAGAAAATCCTGCCGTCCGCGAGAGTTTTAATGATCACCGGGGTCGACGATGCGG
Source organism: Candidatus Omnitrophica bacterium CG07_land_8_20_14_0_80_50_8 (assembly GCA_002779345.1). Lineage (GTDB taxonomy): Bacteria > Omnitrophota > Gorgyraeia > 2-02-FULL-51-18 > 2-02-FULL-51-18 > 20-14-0-80-50-8. The sequence goes on from PEWW01000122.1 coordinate 1,919, forward strand.
AAACCATTGAACTGGCCCAAAAACTCGGAGCGGACGACTACATTACGAAGCCGCTCGTCCTCGAACATCTTGAATCGATGGTACTCAAAATGCAAAGAAAAGGAGGCCGATCCTTAACAACCCGTCAAACAAACTAAAGGTAGTGATTTGGTTTGAAATAGATCGAAGATGAATTATTAGCCTGCTGACAAAACCGCCGCGAGGCGTGCCGCGACAGAGACGCCGCGGCCTAGCCTCTGGGGCTTTTTGAGCAGACGGCAGGTTTTTCAGTACACTGTTATGCTATAACGTTTCAAAAGGAGATGCTGTCGAATGCTTAAATTTCTGACGCCTTTGGTTATTGTTTTTGCTATTTATGTTATCGTAAATATTTTGCGAGATATACTCATAGAGTACGGAGGTATCGAAAAGATTAAACGAAATGGGCTGTATCAATTATTCAACCGCTGGTTCAGGAACTGTGAAAAAGACAAAGAAAATAGCGTTAAGATGGAGAGCGCAGCAAACAAAGGAGGCAAATCTGTGAAATTTGGCATGGTTGGGGTAGTGGCATTGATACTCTTGAGTTTAGTTGTCTTGACGTGCGGTTGGGTCAACGTACATCCGACGGAGGTGGCAGTTGAAATAAATAAAGTCGCTGGTAAAATTAATCCTGAACCAAGAGGGGTAGGATATCATTTCTTCAATCGTTGGATCACGGATATGGTGGTGTATAAAGTTTCCGCCCGTTCTTATCCCCACGATTCTATGGATTCGGACGTTCACGCCAACGAATGGAACATGTCCCTCAAAACTAATGACGGCCAGAAGATTGATGTGGATATGACGGTTATCTATTCATTGAACGCAAAAGATGTGCCCGCGTTGCATCAAGAGGTCGGTCAGAATTACGAAGACCAGATCCTTTTGCCTCAGATAAGATCGGAGGCCAGAATTGCCATCGGCGGGTACTTTGCCGAACAGATGTATCAAGGTAAGGTAAGAGAAGAGATTCAGAACGCCATCAAAGAGAAACTTGTTAAAGCCCTCTCAAAGTATCCGGCTATCAATATTCAGGATACCCTGATGCGAGATTTTAAATTTGAAACGGAGTTTCAAAAGGCCATTGAGCAGAAGAAATTGGCCGCTCAGAACGTCGAAGTGAACAAGAACAGGGCGTTGTCGCAGGAACAGGAAGCGCTGAGAGTGGAGGCGGAAGCGCGCGGAGAGAAGCTGAAAGCGATCCAAGAGGCCCAGGGCAGGGCCGAATCCATGAAAGTGGAGGCGGATGCCCAGCGTTACAAACTCGAGCAAGAAGCGGCCGGCCAGTTAGCCAAGTACAAAGCGGATGCCGAGGGCAAACGGCTGCAAGCGGAGGCGCTGGGCGGCGGTAAAAACGTAGTGGCGCTAAAATTCGCCGAGTCATTACCGCCTACTTTCAAAACGTTTGTGGTGCCGGTAGGTCAGAATACCACGAGTCTGATGGATATCAACGGTCTCACAAAGGGGCTATTCACGGATGAGAAAGAATAAAAAAAGCGTCCCTGCGTGAACACTGAAATCAGTGGAGCCAAAAATGGAGCGGGTGGCGGGAATCGGACCCGCGTAGCGAGTTTGGAAAACTCGAATTCTACCATTGAACTACACCCGCAAAATTTGAGTACATACACTAGCACACCCGTGTCTAATTCAGACAGCTATGATACTAGCAGAGATAAAAAAAATTTTCCATAATTCAAATCCGTATGCTAATC
>PEWW01000159.1 GCA_002779345.1 Candidatus Omnitrophica bacterium CG07_land_8_20_14_0_80_50_8
GGAGCGGAGCTCCGTATCCTTAAAGAGGCCTTTGCGAAGGAAGGGCTTTATCGGGAATCTGCGAAGTCTGTTTTGGGCCTTAACAGTAATTCCAAGACATACGAGGATCCCGAATTTGAAGGGATGCTTGAAACGGCCCGCAAACGGATCCTCTTGAATGTCGAGCGGCTGCGGAAGGGCGACATATCGGTGCGCTCCAAGTCCTGCGAGTACTGCGATTTTTCTCCGGTTTGCCGGTTTGAGCCGTGGCGGCTCATTTATTCGGAGGGCGATGAGTCATGAGAGAGGCTAAGCGCTGTTATTCCGCCGCCCAGAAAGAGGCGATCGAGACCTTCGGGAAAGAGCTCTGCGTTTCCGCCGGCGCGGGCTCGGGGAAGACCAGCGTTCTCGTCGAGCGGTTCCTTTACGCCGTCGTCAAAAAAAAGATCGAGCCTGAAAGGATCCTCGCCATCACTTTCACCGAGAAAGCGGCCAATGAAATGAAGACACGTCTTGTTTGTGAGTGCCGGGAACGGGGCCTGGCCGATTTCCGGAGGAGACTTGAGACTTGCTATATCAGCACGATCCATGGGTTTTGTTCAAGGCTGCTTAAAGAAAACCCGATCGAAGCCGGAGTAGACCCGTATTTTCAGATCTTGAGTGCCGGCGAAGCCCAGATCCTGAAGCACCAGGTCCTCGACCGTCTTTTTGAATCAAGCGCCGACAACGTTACCCGACTTGCCGCATTAAGCGATTACGGCGAGGAGAAAGTCCGGAAAATGATCATCCGGTTCCATGAAATGGTTCTCAGTTCGGTCGAAGGCGCTGATATTTTTAAGCGAAGGGACCTTTCGTCCCGGACAAAAGAGGTTTTGGAGGAGGTCCGGAAAGAGGCGGAAGGTCTAAGCGAAAGGCTTGGACCAGATGAAAAGACTAAGACCGCCGCTGAAATGAAGGAGTCTTTGGAAAAGATCCTTGAGATACTTACCCCCCGCGCAAATCCGGATTGGACATTTTTGGAAACGCTTAACGAGGCCAAACGCGGTTTGAAGCGCAATCTTTCAAAATACAAGGAGGAGGTTAATTCTCTTCACGCACTTTTGGATGTCTGGATCTCGCTGGCACTTGAGTCGATGGGGGAGCCGACAAAAATGGAATTTGAAAAAATGTGCGCCTAATTTGGCTCTCTCTATGAGGAAGAAAAAAAGTTTCTGGCGGCCTATGATTTTGAAGACCTGATGGCAAAGGCGGTCAATCTCCTGTCCGGCCGTACGAGTGAAAAAAAAGCGGTCCGCGAGCGCATCCGCGGTCATTTCGAGTGCATTCTGGTCGACGAATACCAGGACACGAGCCCTTTACAGGACAGGTTGATCGAGCTCCTGAAAAAGAAGGACAATCTCTTTATAGTGGGTGATGTCCAGCAGTCGATCTACGGTTTTCGTTCCGCTGATCCCGAGATGTTCATGCGAAGGACGAGGGAAAAAGGACCTCTCACGAAACATATCCGTTTGGACGATAATTACCGCTCAAGAAAAGATATATTGGGATTTATCAACGGTTTTTTTCAAGAGTTCGCCGACGTGTTGCTTTTCCGTCCCCTGACGGCAAAAAAGGCCTTTCTCCCGGCGAAAACCCCCGCGGTCCAATGGCTGTGTGTCCCACGCGATAAATCTGAGCCCATCGATACGGACGGAGCGCGGGTGATCGAGGCACGCTCGATCGCCGGCGCGATCCGGGAGGTCATAAAGGAAGGGTTCCGGTACGGCGATATTGCCGTCCTTTTCAGAAGCTCAAAAAAAAGTTATCTGTACGAGCAAGAACTTATCAACGCCTCGATCCCTTTCTCGGCGGCGCGAGGCGGGGGATTCTACAGCAAACCCGAGATCCTTGACCTCATCAATTTTCTCCGTCTTATCGAAGATCCGGCGAAAGACATCGCGTTGGCCGCGGTCTTAAGGTCTCCTTTGGTGGGCTTAAGCGATGACGGGCTTTATTGGATGGCGCGGTTCGCGAAGGGCGAAGACAGCGGGACGCCTTTGGCCTTCGCGCTCGACCGGCCCCGAAAGATTAAAGGCCTTTCCGCGCCCGATCTTGAGAAATTGGAGAAGTTTGGCGCCTTTCTTGATGACTTAAGGAAACAAAAAGAGCGTCTCGGGCTGTCGGAGATGATCGAGCGGATCATAAATGAGACTGTCTATGACGCGAAAGTCCTCGTGCGCGAAGAGGGGAATCAAAGACTGGCGAATAGCTTAAAACTCATCCACATCGCCCATACTCTGGAAGACAAAAATATCGTGGGGATCCGGGATTTTGTACGCTATGCGGAGCGCCTGGCCGAGAATGAGATCGAGGAGGAAGAGGCACGGATCGCCGATGACGCTGAAAATACGGTCACGCTTTCGACGATCCACGCGGCTAAGGGGCTTGAATTTCCCGTGGTTATCGTGGCGGACCTTGGGCGTGGGATGAAATCTTCTCAGAGGAACGTCATGCTTTGCCTGCCCGGATTCGGCCTCGGCCTTAAGCACGTGTGCCCCTGGGGCAAAGATCCTCTGAAGGACACCAGTTATTCCGAGATTGAAACTATTTTAAAAGAAAAAGAGGAAAAAGAGGAAGCGCAGCTTCTTTATGTGGCGATGACGCGCGCGAAGGAGCGTTTGATCCTTTCAGGCTCGCTTCCGGTTAATGAGGGCCCGTCATGGATGGACCGGATCGCCCGAGCAATTTCCTGGGAGTCCGGGTCGGCCTTAGCGGAATGTAATTTCAATAATATCCCGATCAAGGTCCTGAATGTGGCGCGTGGACCCGTCGAAAGCCCGGCTGAGCCGCAGATAAAAGAAGCGCCTGCGATATTTTCCGATAAACAGGCGTTTATTGATCTTAAAAAACGCCTCAAACCCGTCGTGAAAGCCTATGAACCGAGCGAAGACCGAACAGTCACGGACCTTCTTATCGCGGCAAAGCCCGCGGCGCCGGTCATTATTATCGAAAAAGACCTTGAAGCGCCGGAAGACGGCATGCCGAGGAACGAATACGGTACGCTTTATCACCGCGTCATGGAATACACGATGACGCTTGCGCGAAGAAAGGTCATCTCGCTTTCGGACATCCCTTTGTCTGTGATCCGTCCATTATCTCAAGCCCAGCAAAAGGAACTCAAAGAAAGCGTCGTTAAATTCTGGCGCGGCCCCTGGGGAAAATTAGCTTGGGGGGCCAAAAAGCGTTATTCAGAGCTTCCCTTTATTTTTAGGACGCCCAGGGGGATCTTAAAAGGTCAGATTGACCTTATTCTTCAAACCCAAAGCGGGGACTGGCTTATTCTTGATTATAAAACGAACCAAATTACAGCTAGCCAAAAAAAGGTAGTGGCGAGGGAATATGAGACTCAAATCCGCATATACGCTTTCATTTTTATGAAGCTATACGGTGAAGCTCCGATAAAAGGAGTATTATATTTTACAGCTATAGATGATGTTGTGGAATTTCAGTACTCTTCTAAAGGGCTTGACTCCTATGAGCCGGAACTTAACACTCTGTTTTCCAAGGCCATCCCGATTTGCTAATAAAGTCCAAGAAAGTTGATTTCTAAAATGGAGAGTAAAGGCACATGGTATCCGGGTAG
>PEWW01000033.1 GCA_002779345.1 Candidatus Omnitrophica bacterium CG07_land_8_20_14_0_80_50_8
ATTTCAACATCCACTCCCGCCGGCAAATCCAGTTTTCTTAGAGCGTCGATCGTCTTGGCCGTCGGATTTAAGATATCCAGTAACCGCTTATGTGTTTTTATAAAAAACTGTTCTCGGGACTTTTTATCGATCACCGGCGAACGATTGACCGTAATCAATTCACAGTCCGTGGGTAAAGGAATCGGCCCTGATACTTTTGCGCCTGTCCTTTTGGCGGTATCCACGATTTCAAGCGCGGACTGATCAAGCACCCGATGATCATACGCCTTGAGTCTGATCCTGATTTTTTGCTGTCCGGCGGTTGTCACCACACCACCTCCTTGAGCGCCGTTTTGGCATTCAAAATACGCGGAACGGCGCATGAATCTGCTTTTCGCAGATTCATTTGATCTTCGATCAAAAAAGAAGGCGGCGCGGTCATAATTACCCCAACATCTCCGAAATGACTCCCGCCCCAACGGTGCGGCCGCCTTCACGGATGGCGAACCTAAGCTCTTTTTCCATCGCGATGGGCGTAATAAGTTCGGCGGTGACCGTGACAGAATCTCCGGGCATCACCATTTCCACGTCTTTGGGAAGTTGAATGACGCCGGTCACGTCGGTCGTTCTGAAATAAAACTGAGGCTTGTAGCCGTTAAAAAAGGAGGTGTGCCGGCCGCCCTCTTCCTTGGTCAGGATGTAAACCTCGCCTTTGAATTTCGTATGAGGGGTGATCGAACCGGGCTTGGCCAGGACTTGGCCGCGTTGGAGTTGATCCTTTTCAACGCCTCGCAAGAGCAGGCCCACGTTGTCTCCGGCTTGGCCGTCGTCTAACAGCTTCCGGAACATCTCAATGCCGGTGATGACGGTCTTACGGGTGGGATGGATGCCCACGATCTCGACTTCGTCGCCTACCTTGCAAAGGCCTCGTTCGATACGTCCGGTGCCGACGGTTCCGCGTCCCGTGATGGAGAAGACGTCTTCGACGGGCATCAGAAAAGGTTTTTCAGTTTCACGCTTAGGCGTGGGAACAAAGTCATCGACGGCCTTCATCAGATCCAGAATGCATTGGATGTGCTTGGGGTCTTCGGGGTTGTTTAAGGCGTTCAGGGCCGAGCCGCGGATGACGGGGATCTTGTCTCCGGGGAATTGGTATTTGGTTAAAAGTTCTCTGACTTCGACTTCCACCAGATCTAAAAGTTCTTTGTCGTCGACGGTGTCGCATTTATTTAAGAAAACGACCACGGCGGGGACGCCGACCTGACGGGCTAAAAGAATGTGTTCCCGGGTTTGGGGCATGGGGCCGTCGGCCGCGGACACTACGAGAATAGCGCCGTCCATCTGGGCGGCGCCGGTAATCATGTTCTTGATGTAATCGGCGTGGCCCGGACAATCCACATGGGCGTAATGGCGTTTCTCGGTCGAATACTCGACGTGGGAAACGGCGATCGTGATGCCTCTTTCTCTTTCTTCGGGAGCGTTGTCAATGGTATCGAAGGCACGGGCTTCGGCTAAACCTTTTTTGGACAACACGGTAGTGATGGCCGCGGTCAGAGTGGTTTTGCCGTGATCCACGTGTCCGATGGTTCCTATATTAACGTGAGGCTTCGTGCGCTCGAATTTTTCTTTGGCCATGATCTTTTCGGCTCCTTATTTATTTCTTCTTTGAGCTATCGCTTCTTGAGTATTATTTATTTTCACAATTTTTTCCGCGATCATTTTTGGCACTTCCGCGTAATAGGAAGGCTCCATCATAAACGTCGCGCGGCCTTGAGTTAAACTGCGGCTCGTGGTCGCATAGCCAAACATTTCAGACAGCGGCACGAATCCGCGAATTGCCTTTACATTTCCCTTTTGAGTCATCGATTCTATCTTGCAGCGCCGTGAGCTCAGATCTCCGATCACATCTCCCATGTATTCCTCCGGAGTCGTGACTTCGATATTCATAATCGGCTCAAGCAAAATCGCCGCCGCCTGACGCATGCCGTCCTTGAACGCATAAATCGCCGCCATTTTAAACGCGAGTTCCGAAGAGTCAACCACATGGAAAGAACCGTCGATGAGCTCAACTTCAATGTCCGTCGCGGGATACCCTGCCAACGCTCCGGACAAAGTCGCTTCCATCACTCCCGCCTTCACAGCCGGTATAAATTCGCGCGGGATCGCGCCGCCGACAATTTTGCTTTCAAAGGTAGTCCCTTTACCGGGCTGGCTCGGTCGCATGATGAACACGACGTGTCCGTACTGCCCGCGGCCGCCTGACTGCTGAATATGCTTACCGACAACTTCCACTTCCTTAGTAATGGTTTCTTTGAAAGCCACCTGAGGCTTACCAACATTCGCCGCGACTTTAAATTCTCGTTTCATACGATCCACAACAATCTCCAGGTGCAGTTCACCCATCCCGCTGATGATCGTCTCCCCTGTTTCCTGATCATAATGGACGCGGAGCGTGGGGTCTTCTTCCCTCAATCGGCCAAGCGCCATGCCCAGCCTCTCTTGATCCGCCTTGGTTGCCGGTTCGATCGCCATGTCGATGACCGGTTCAGGAAACTGCATTCTTTCTAGAATAATAGGATTTTTCTCATCGCAAATCGTGTCCCCGGTGCCCGTCTTTTTTAGGCCTACCACCGCGCCGATATCCCCCGCGCTAATTTCGTCGACAATTTCCTGCTTGTTGGCGTGCATTCTGACGAGCTTGCCTACGCGTTCTTTTTCGTTCTTGGTCGCGTTGTAAACATAGGTGCCGGATTGAATGGTGCCCGAATACACACGAATAAATGTGAGTTTGCCTACAAAAGGATCGGTGGCAATCTTAAACGCCAACGCCGCCAAAGGTTCTTTGGGGTCCGGTTTTCTGGTGATCGCTTCACCCGATTGAGGATGAACTCCGGGAATGGTTGGAATATCAAGCGGCGACGGCAAATAATCCACCACCGCATCAAGCATCAGCTGAACACCCTTATTTTTAAACGAAGAACCGCACAGGATCGGCACAAAACTATTGCTGAGGGTGGCGCGGCGGATCGCCGCCTTGAGTTCATCGTGAGTAGTCGCTTGGCCGCGGATAAATTTTTCCATTAAAGTGTCGTCTACTTCTGATAGTTTTTCAATCAAGTCCGCGCGCGCTGCTTCAACGTCCTTCCTATATTCAGCGGGGATTTCAATGATTTCATAATGCGCCCCCAGATCCTCCGTGTGGTAAATCTTTGCGTTCATTTCAACCAAATCAATCTGCCCCATAAACTTGTCTTCGGCGCCCAACGGCAATTGGATCGGCGCGCCTGAGGCCGTTAGTCTTTCGCGAATCTGGGATACCACCGCCTTAAAATCAGCACCGACACGATCCATCTTGTTTACAAAACACACCCGGGGAACCTTGTAGCGGTCTGCCTGGCGCCAAACCGTCTCGGATTGAGGTTCCACCCCGCCGACGGCACAAAATACGATGATCGCCCCGTCCAAAACTTTCAGCGAACGCTCTACTTCGATCGTAAAATCCACGTGGCCGGGCGTATCAATGAGATTCAGCCGGTGGTCTTTCCAAAAACAAGTCGTTGCCGCGGAGGTGATGGTAATCCCGCGTTCCTGCTCCTGCTCCATCCAGTCCATCGTGGCCGTACCCTCGTGAACCTCACCCATGCGGTGTACTTTGCCCGTGTAATACAGCACGCGCTCGCTGGTCGTGGTCTTGCCGGCGTCAATGTGCGCCGCAATGCCGAAATTTCTGGTTTTTTCTAACGAATATACGTTTGCCATTTTCTTTATTACCAACGGTAATGACTGAAAGCGCGGTTCGCCTCGGCCATCTTGTGAATTTCTTCCTTTTTTTTCACGGCCGTTCCCTGGCCGTTGTACGCGTCCAAAATCTCGTCCGCAAGACGCTGCTGCATAGGTTTTCCTTTGCGTCCGCGCGCGGCGTTGCGTATCCATCGAAGGGCGAGCGAAACCCCGCGATCTCCCCGGACTTCCACGGGGATTTGATAGGTCGCGCCACCCACGCGGCGTGACTTGAGCTCCAAAAGCGGGCGGACGTTATCGATCGCCTTTGTTAAAACTTCCAAGGCGTCCGTCTTCTGTGTCTTTTGAAGCGCCAGATCAAGCGCGCCATAGACAATCTTTTCGGCGTTCCACTTTTTCCCATCCAACATCAGCATGTTCATAAAACGTGAGATGGTCTTATCGTTGAATTTAGGATCGGGAGTCACTTCCCGTCTAAGCGCTGTTCTTCTTCGCATGCTAAATTAAAACCTTTCTCTCAATAGCTTGATCCTTCGTCGTCGCTAGGCCGCGGCGCCTCAGGATAAATTCGCGCGGACGACTTGACGTCGCTTCGCTCCGTAAGTCGCGTGCTCATTTACTTTTTTGCCGGCGCCTTGGCGTCAGCCTGTTTCGGCGCTTTGGCGCCATACTTGGATCTTGAGCGCCTGCGGTCTGCCACGCCTGCCGTATCCAGCGTCCCACGAACGATGTGGTAGCGCACACCCGGCAAATCTTTCACACGCCCCCCGCGAATCGTCACGATCGAATGTTCCTGCAGATTGTGCCCGACCCCCGGTATGTAGGCCGTCTCTTCAATGCCGTTGGTCAGACGAACTCTGGCCACTTTTCTCAACGCTGAATTCGGTTTTTTTGGTGTTTGCGTTTTAACCTGCAAACAAACCCCGCGCTTTTGAGGACTGCCCACGAGCGCCGGAGATTTGGTTTTGACCTTGACGGATTGCCGGCCAAATCGAATGAGCTGGTTGATAGTTGGCATAAATTAAACTTTTGTATCCTCTATGGCGACTTCATTAGTCGCAAGCGGTTCTGATGTTTTGTTCTTTTTTGTTTCCTCTTCCAGCTGACGTACAATTTCTACGCGGCGCTGGCCGGCAAAACCCGTTCCTGCCGGAATGAGGTGACCCATGATAACGTTTTCTTTTAGTCCAAGCAAGTAATCTCTTTTGCCGGAAGCGGCCGCATCTGTCAGAACTCGGGTGGTTTCCTGGAAACTGGCCGCGGAAATAAAACTCTCCGTGCTGAGCGATGCCCGCGTGATTCCCAGAAGAATAGATTCTGCCTTCGCAGGTTCTTTCTTTAACTTCTCGAGACGCGTGTTCTCTTCAATCAGCTTAAACCGATCGACCTGCATGCCCACCAAAAAGCCGCTGTC
>PEWW01000018.1 GCA_002779345.1 Candidatus Omnitrophica bacterium CG07_land_8_20_14_0_80_50_8
AGCTGGGTGCGGTCAATGGTCTTGACCTGAATAATTTCCTCTAAATTGCGCTGCTGCGTACTCGAGAGATTGCTTTCGAAAACAACGACATTCGCTTTTTCTTTTTTTACTAAGTCGGCGAGTTCTTGAGCTTTCCCACTGCCGATAAGAAGCGCGGCGTTCGGATTTTTTTGCCTAACCATTAAACTTTTCACGATCGCTAACCCGGCGGAGTTTGAAAGCTCCTCCAATTCCGCGGCCAGGTCCGAGAGTTCAAAATCGCGTCTGATGGAATCAAAATTGACGGTGACTATGACCGCTTTTTCACGCATGCGGCTCTCTCCAGCGTCGGACGATTCGCCGGGCGGTCTCTTTCGAGGTCTCACGCGACGGAACGTAAAGCACTTCAACGCCCTTTTCATGCCGAAACCACGAGAGTTGCCTTTTGGCATAATTTCTCGTACGCTTCTTTAGAAGTTCACCCGCTTCCTCGAGCGAACATCGGTCGGAGAGAACTTCTTTCATCTCCCGAACGCCCAGCGCCATTTGGGCCGTTATACTTAATTTTTTTTGGTCCAGTTTCTTGACCTCCTCCAACAGACCCTGTTCCATCATCCGCTCAACCCGGTGGTTGATCCTTTCATAAAGCTCTTTTCGGTCTCTGTCCAAAAGAAAAATCCGGCAGTCAAAATCGCCGCGGATGCCTTTCCGGTTGGCCTTCTGCTCCGACATCGGCTTCTTGGTCAAAGCATAGACCTCAAGCGCCCGGACGATCCGTCGCAGATCTTTGGGATGGATTTTTTTCGCCGAGGCCGGATCGCATCGTTCTAATTTTTCATGCAAATAATTCTCGCCGTGAATCTCCTGCTGGGCGAGAAACTCTTTTCTCAAAGCCTCGTCACTCGGTACTGTTCCCTTCTCGGATTCGAAGAGCCCGTCGAGAAGCGCTCTTAAGTAAAGCCCGGTTCCGCCGACAAGCAACGGGCTCTTTTTTCTTTTAGCCATTTGGTCGATGAGGCTAAGCGCGTCTTTTCTGAAACGCGCGGCGCTGTATTCTTCGGATGGGCTTAAAAATGACGTCAGGTGGACTTTGGAACGCGGGGCTTGGCTGACAATAGACATCCCCCTATAGATCTGCATCGAGTCGCAGGAGACAATCTCGACCGGCAAAATTTTCGAAACCTCAAAGGCGACCTCCGTTTTTCCTGAAGCGGTAGGGCCCATGATCGCGAGAAGTTTTTGCACGGTCATTGTCGCTGAGGCAAGGCCAAATAAAAAACTGTCATCCCGAGTGGGCCCGAGTATTTGTATGAGCGCCGGCCCGCCTTCTTTTTGGCGGGAATCCAGGGATCTTGCGCCAGATTCCATGACCGAACATCCACGTCATTCTGAACGAGCATAGCCAGTGAAGAATCTTGTTACAACAGGATCCTTCGCTGCGCTCAGGATGACGGTTTGTGGGCGCTCGGAATGACAATTGTATTTTCATGGATAGATCTTTGTTGGGAAACCCTCTTGCTTTAATCGCGACTCCGTTTGTAGTGCCTCCGCCTTGGACTTGAATCTTCCGACCCGCACGCGAAACATCCCGCCGGACGCGTCTTTCTCGACGTAGGCGTCGTAACCATGGCCGCTCAACTTGCGGATAAGTATATTGGCGTTGCGGATCTTAGAAAATGAACCAACTTGCACGGTAAAAAGCGGAGCTTCCTCCATGGATTGCTGCCTTAAAGACGTGACGACCGGATCCATCGGTTTGCCGAGCTTGGCCGAGATTTCATACAATTTGTACGAAGCATACGTCGTCTGGTCGCTATTAGGGTATTTTTTTAACGTGGCCTGATAAGCCCGAGCGGCCTCTTCATAGTTGCCCTCATAGAAATAGGAGTCAGCGACAGACGCGGAGGCGCTGGCTTTACGGTTAAATGGGGTGAAAGAATTTTCAAGCTCTCCAAATTTTATTCGCGCCTGGCTGCCGCGGCCAAGCTTGAGAAGGCTCAACGCTTCAAGGTACAACACATCCTCCGCGTTCGGTTTATCATGGCCGCCGGATAAATATTCTTTTGACAGCCGATCCACCTCCGCGTAGTTTTCATTCAAGAAATTTTCGTGGATTTTAAGATAAGCGTCTGTCGCGATCTTGCCCCCGGTCTCTTTCGATTGTCGCGCGAGCCGCTCCCTCTTTGTTTCTATCCGCCCGATATCGGCGAACGCCCTATGAGAAAACAACAGGCCCGCCGCTAACGCAAAAATAATCAATGTGTGTTTTTTCATAGCTCTCCTAAAAGTGTTTCGTCCGCAACGGCGGAGATCTTGACGGGAAGAAACTCTCCAATGATGTCTCGATCAGCGCCGGCCACCACGCGTTTGTAACCGCGTGTCCTTCCGACAAAACGGTTTTCGTCTCTTTTTGTTTTGGATTCAAACAACACTTCGACGGACTCTCCGATCAATGCCTGATTCCTTTTAAGGCTGGCGGCCTTCTGCGCCGCTAGCAACGCTTGGTGCCGCCGATGCTTCTCGTCCGCGGGAACGTCATCGCCAAGCTTCAGCGACGGCGTGCCGGGCCTTGGCGAATATTGAAAAATAAAAGCGCTGTCAAATTCGACCTTTTGCGCCAACTCCAACGTCTCCAGGAAATCCTTTTCCGTTTCGCCCGGAAAACCCACGATAAAATCCGTGGTCAAGGTGCCCCCCGGCACAAGCGCGCGGTACTCACCGATCTGTTCGAGATACCACTGGCGCGTATGCTCCCGCTTCATACGTTTCAATGTACGGTTGGCTCCCGCCTGCACCGGCAGATGCAAATGTTCGCAAACCATCGGCAGGTCCCGCATAGCGCCAAAGAGCCGAGTGTGCGCGTCTTTGGGGTGGCTGGTAATAAAACGGAGCCTCGGAATCGCCGGCGTCCGCTCCTGGATCCGCTTTAAAAGCTCTACAAAATCTACAGTTTCCGCCAGCCCTTTGCCGTAGCCGTTGACGTTTTGCCCCAGAAGCATAACATCCTTAAAACCTCGCTCTTGGATCTGGCTCATTTCATTCAAAATATTTTCAGAACTCCTCGACCGCTCTCTGCCCCGCGTAAAAGGAACAATGCAATAAGTGCATCGATGGTCGCACCCGGTCATGATATTGACTAGCGCCTTCAGATTGCCTGAATGATAATGAACATCTTCGAGACTATATTCCCCGTTCAAACGGTCGATCGCAAGGAGGGCAGCCCCATGTGTGGTTCCTAAACGGCTGCGTTGTGCCCCCTCGACAAGCTCAGGGATTTGGTCTAAATTGCCCGGGCCGCAAACAAAATCTATCTCGGAATTTTTATTCAGAAGCTTTTTTCCGTACTGCTGAGCCATGCACCCAATGATCCCGACGATAAGCTCGGGATTTCTTTCCTTGAGCTTCCTGAACTCGCCGATCCGGCCAAAGATCTTCTGTTCCGCATGATCGCGAACACTGCAGGTGTTGTACAAAACGAGGTTCGCCTCCTCTATGAAAGGGGTTTCCTCATAGCCCCGCCCCAGTAGCAGCCCCTGAACCCCCTCGGAGTCACGCTCGTTCATTTGGCAGCCGAAGGTTTGGAG
>PEWW01000056.1:0-3381 GCA_002779345.1 Candidatus Omnitrophica bacterium CG07_land_8_20_14_0_80_50_8
TCTCTCTCACGGTCTTTGGCTTTTTAATCAGATCCCAGGCTCGCGCGCCGACCCCGTCCAATCCGTAATACATACCGGCCCGGGTATTCAAAATAGCCGTCTCACCGCCGAGGTCGCCGGACGCCTGCTCTTTTGAATGCACGACAAACGATTCTAGAGTGATCAGTTCTCTTCCCACAACTCTTAACGGTAACAAACGGGCCGGTGTTTGTCAACCTAGCACCCCCCAGCAACCTCCCCTCACCCCTCCTTCGTAAGGAGGGGAAAGCTTTTCCTCCCCTTACGAAGGGGAGGTGTCCCGCCGTATGGCGGGACGGAGGGGTCTAACCCGGCCAGACTTTCCGCTTTTGCTTTATCGGCTCGTAGTAACACGTGCTTTGGCGCAAAACCGGTTGATTTTACACCGACTGCAAAACGGCGAAATCGGGACACACAGATTTTGACCATAGACGACTAATAGGTCATTAAAAATGATCCAATACCGTTTCGGCAGGATCTTTCGTAAGACCATTTCGGTCTCATTAGGAGTTTTGGTTTTGACCAGACCCCAACGGTTGGAGATCCGATGCACGTGCGTATCCACGCAGATGCCCAGTTTTTTATATCCCAAGGTAACGACAAGGTTTGCCGTTTTTCGCCCGACGCCGTCCAATGTCAAAAGCGTTTCCAAATCATCCGGTACACGGCCGCTAAACCTGCTAAAAAGTGTTCCGCAAATTTTTAAGATATTCCTGGCCTTCGTATGGTAAAAACCTACGGGGTAAATTGCCTTCTCGATCGTCGGAATGCTCAAGGTGGCCATTTTTTTCGGTGTCTCGGCGAGACGAAATAAGCGATGGCTCGCCTCCGCGGTGGTTTTGTCCTTGGTTCGAAGACTTAACACCGTGGAAATCAGGATCTTAAAAGGCGCATGATCCTCGCCCACAAACGTCCCGACAATGGGAGTCGTCCATCGCTTAGCTTCGGCTCGCAGAATTCGGATTATCGCTGGCAAATATTTCAAAACTTTAACCGCCGTCATGCAAATAATTATATCGGAAACCGCAATAAGAGACCAGCTGTCATTGCAACAGGTACGGGCGGACCCGCCGGTCGCCCCTACACCCCTCTGCCGCTGACGCGGCACCTCCCCTTCGTAAGAGATTGACCCCTCCGCCGCTGACGCGGCACCTCCCCTTCATAAGGGGAGGAAACTTTTCCCCTCCTTACGAAGGAGGGGTTAGGGGAGGTCATGCGTTCACGATGGGCGAACACATTTGGTTCGCTTGCTTGACCTATCGCTTTGGCCGGTGCTATAGTCAACCTGTTTATGCTAAACACCCTACTGGAAACCCTGTCCGCCCTGGTTTTTCCCGCTGAATGCGAAATTTGCGGGGTCGCCGTTGACCCGCATCCGCCTTTGGGCGTATGCCAAAAATGCCAATGGGAAGTCAAATTAATCTTACCCCCGCACTGCGTGAGCTGTGGAAGAACTTTAATGGGAAATATGCCCAAGTGCGCCGAATGCCAGACAGAGTCTTTTGCGTTTGACCGAGCCTTTGCTTGCGCCGTCTATGAGGGAACCATGCGGCAGTTGATTCACGCTTACAAATTTCAAAATCGCAAGTATCTTAAACATTATTTCATCCGAATGATGCTTGCGTTTATCCATTCGCATCTGGCGGCGTCTGATTTTGACATAATCTTGCCGGTTCCGATGGATAGGGGCCGCCGGTCGGAAAGAGGCTTTAACCAGTCAGAGCTCATTTCTTCGGCAATCGCAAAATATTTCAAAATCTCTCACTCCGTCGAGAATCTCGTCCGATTGCAAGGAGGACAAATTCAGTCGCAGTTGGAAAAAAAACAGCGCAAACTGAACGTGAAAAACGCCTTTCTCGTCCGGAAAGCCGATACATTTCATTCACGGCGCCTGCTTCTTATCGACGATATTTTGACCACGGGTTACACCGCCTCCGAATGCGCTCGCTGTTTGAAAAAATCAGGCGCGGCGCGAGTCACGGTGTTGGCGCTGGCGCGGGGAGTCAACTAGAAATGAAACTCCTGCGAAATTACATCCTGACTGAGTTTTTTACAGCCTTTATCTTCTGCGTGTTATCGCTGATTTTTGTGATACTCCTGGGCCGGGGTCTGGTTCAAATGGCTGACCTTATTTTTAACAAGGACGTGGATATAGTGCTGATCGCGAAGCTTCTTTTTTACTCGTTCCCGTACCTCTTGACCTTTATTATTCCGATCTCAGTGCTAGTCGCGACACTTTTGTCTTTTGGGAAACTCTCTCTGGACAATGAGATCATGGCGATCCGCACAAGCGGCATCAGCATCGTTAAGATCGTATCCCCTCTGGTCGTGGCGGTCCTAATTCTGTGCCTTTCTTCATTTGTTCTGTCAGACCGCGTGGCGTCAGCAAGTCTTCACGCGTACCGGCGGCTATTGACCCAAATCGGCATCGAAAGTCCCCAAGCGGCTTTGGAGGAGGGGGTTTTTATCAAAAAATTCAAGAATTTTGTCATCTTTATTTACGAGATGGATAAAAATAAACTAAAAGGCATACGCGTTTACCAACCGCAGGAAGGAAAGCCCACACGAACGATCATTGCCCAAAAAGGGGAGCTGGTGTCAGTCCCGCAAATGAATATGGTCATGTTAAAACTCATCCACGGCGTCAGCGACGAACCGGATCCGAAAGATCCCGCGAAACTGTATAAATTAAACTTCAGAACCTACAATCTGCCGCTCAATATTTCCTCCGTCAAGCAAGCTCAGGAGGTTTCCAAAAAACCTAAAGACATGATGATCAGCGAATTGAGAGACGAAATCGACCGGCTGGGAAAAGAAGGCATCCAGGCGACCTATCCCCTCTCGGCGGAAATACATAACAAGATCGCCGTCGCGTTCTCCAGCCTCGCGTTCCTTTTGATCGGCATTCCGCTCGGGATCACGACGCGCCGCAATGAAAAGTCTATCAGCTTCGGTATCAGCCTCGGACTCATGACGCTCTATTGGCTCCTGTTGATCGGCGGCAAGACCTTGGCGCAAAAAGGCCTGGCCCCGCCGTTTATCGCCCTTCAGTTTTCCAACTTGGTCATCGGCGGCGCTGGGCTTTTTTTATTTTACCGCCTGGCTAAAAATTAAAATAAAGGTAAAGTAACGATGAGAATTGTAGAGCGCTACCTGATCAGAAACTTTCTTTGGGCGTTCCTGTACTGTCTGATGCTTTTCTTGGTTTTATTCGTGATCATCGACGGGTTTAACCGCCTTGACGATTTTATCCGCCACGCGGCGTCATTCGAGATTATCCTGACGTACTACTATTACCTTTTCCCGTCGATTCTCGTACAAATTGTGCCGATCTCGGCCCTGGTCTCAATTCTTTTCGGCCTG
>PEWW01000056.1:3471-3680 GCA_002779345.1 Candidatus Omnitrophica bacterium CG07_land_8_20_14_0_80_50_8
GAAGCCCGTTCGATCTCTCTCGTGGTTATCTTATGCACTGCAATCTCCTCGGCACTGGTCAATTGGAAGGAAAAATATTATAATAATCAAAAACGAAGGATTCCAACAGAAAACTGCATTCCTACAGACCCCGAAACCTTGAAGAAACCGCCACAACTGGAAATTGTCCAGGACGGCAAGCAGGTTAAAATTTGGTATGTGTTAATGTT
>PEWW01000174.1:0-1502 GCA_002779345.1 Candidatus Omnitrophica bacterium CG07_land_8_20_14_0_80_50_8
TTGGTAATAAAATAATAATCGACGGCGTTTCGTTCGTTGGGGCGCGGGGCGCGCGTCGTGCAGGAAATCGAGGCGGCCAGCTTTTGGTCATTCTGAAGCAACGCTCTGGCTAACGTCGTTTTTCCGGTTCCAGACGAGGCAGATATCACGAACAATCTCCCCCGTTTCATGACACGTGATCCCGGCGCCCAGCATAGCGAAGCGGACGGATCTTATTCGACATTCTGGGCCTGTTCTCTGATTTTTTCGATGGCGCTTTTTATTTGAATGACACAGTTCGCGATCGCCACATCGCTTGACTTGGCGCCCATGGTATTGGACTCACGAAACATTTCTTGCGCGATAAAATCGATCTTTCTTCCCACCTCGCCGCTTTCCTGAAGCGCTTTTTTCATCGCGTCCATATGACTCTCCAGGCGCGTGACCTCTTCGGAAATATCGGAATTTTTAGCGTAAAGCGCCACTTCCAGCGTCAACCGTTCGCGGTCAAGTTCGCCGTTTTTTAAAAACTCCTTCATCTTGTTCTCCAACGTGTTCCGATATTCCTTCTCCAACGGCGGGATCCTTTTCTTGATCACCGCGAGAGATTTTTTTATTTCCACAATACGATTCAGCAAATCTCTCACAAGCGCTTTGCCTTCTTGGAGTCTGGAGTCTGCCAAGTTCCGAACCGCCAGCATCACCGCCTTTTCCACGTCGCCAAAAAGCGAGGCCCGTTCCTGCGAAGAGGCCTCTTTTGTCAACACATCCGGATATTGAAACACTTCTTTTAAGATCACCGCCTCCAGGGCGCCGGAGTTCGTTTTGGATGGACACAGATTTAGTATTTTCTTCAATCTGGAAATTTTATGAAATACCTCCGCCGCCAACGCTTCGTTCAAAACCAGGTGCTTCGAAAAGGCCGAGGGGTCAGGGCTTGACAAAAAAAGGCTGATCTTCCCGCGCCGGATTTCTTGCGACACCATTTTTCTTATTGGGTCTTCAAATTCGCTCAAATGACCCGGCAGGCGCGAAGAAATTTCAAAAAATTTGTGGTTGATCGTTTTGATTTCGACCCGGATAACACCCTGTGGGATTTTCAGTTCGGATCGTCCGAATCCCGTCATGCTTTTAATCAAGCTGCAAACCCGGCCTTTAGGCCCATACTTTCTTTTTCTGGTTGGTGATCGTGTATTCTTTGGTGGGATACAAATTATCAAAAACAATCTCGTCCGGATCAAACCAGAGCTTGATCTCGCGTTCCACGTCTTTAGAGTCGCTTGAGGCATGAATCGCGTTTTCGTAAATCCCTTTAGTCGTAATTCGACCGTAAGAACCGCGTATGGTGCCCGGCTCCGCCTCTTCGGGGTTAGTAGCGCCGCAAATTTTGCGCACTTTCTGTACCGCGTCTTCTCCGTAGTAGACCATCGCCATCACGCGCTTAGTGTGGTAATCCCCCATTAAATATTTGACAATTTCCTCAAAAAATGGCTTGTCCTTCAGATGGCGATAGTGTTGTTCCG
>PEWW01000174.1:1517-13617 GCA_002779345.1 Candidatus Omnitrophica bacterium CG07_land_8_20_14_0_80_50_8
CCGCTTTCATCTTACAAGCGATGATGTTAAGCCGGGATTCGGAAAGTCTGGTCAAAATATTGCCCGTCAGAGATTTCTGAAGCCCATCGGGCTTGATAATAACTAAGGTAGGTTGTTGCATCAGCATTTCCTTGATGAATTATTAAACGGTAAGTCTAAAAGATATCGGCGAAATTGTCAACATCAATTTGGGGGAAAAAAAACGTTTAGTGATTGATATTGAATAACTTTAGAACTCTGTCCAAATCTTCCAAAGAAAAATATTCTATCTCTATTTTACCGCGTTTTTTACCGTGGGTGATGCGCACCTTAGTTCCTAACGCGTGTTGCATCTGTTCTTCAAGATTTTTTAAATTCATATCTTGCGGCGCGGCGCTTTTTAAACCACCCGCAGGTTTTCCCGGAGCCCTGTGAGAAAATCCAAGCTCCGCCTGGCGCACCGAGAGTCCTTTTTGAATAATCTCTTCACAAAATTTAATCTGCCGCTTCTGGTCATGAATCGATAAAAGCGCTTTCGCGTGGCCAAATGTGATCATGCCTTTCGAAAGATAATTTTGAATTAATTCTGGTAAGTTAAGTATTCTCAATAAGTTAGAAATGGACGACTTATCCTTTCCCACACGTTCAGCGATGGTATCCTGCGTCAAACCAAATTCTTGCCCCAGACGACGATAAGCCTTAGCTTCGTCCAGCGCGTTGAGTTCTTCGCGCTGAATATTCTCAATGATCGACATCTCTAAAAGATCTGAATCTGCCACACGGCGAATGATGGCGGGTAGTTCCGTGAAACCCAGTGTCTTGGCGGCCCTCAAGCGACGCTCTCCGGCAATTAATTCAAAATGATCTCCGTCTACCGCGCGAACCAATACCGGCTGAATAATGCCTTTTTCTTTGATAGATTTCGCCAATTCATCGATTTTTTCAGTTGAAAAATTCAAGCGGGGTTGAAAACGGCTGGCTTGAATCTTGGATATGCTGAGCATTTGCACTCGCTCATGCAAGATTGTAGGATCCACGGGAATCAAAGCCTCTAAACCTCTGCCAAGCACTTTTCGTTCCATGATTATCTCCTCATAACCTGTCATTTGTACCGAGCAAAGCACTTCGTCATGATGACAATCTATCGGTGCTTTGTGCCAGAAATTTAAACTATAACCTATTTATTATCAACTACTTACATTAAATAATAAAAATTCTTTTGTAAATTCCTTGTATTTCTTTGCACCTTCTGAATCTTTGTCATATAGGAAAATTGGTTTGCCGAATCCCGGCGCCTCACTCAAACGAATGTTTCGAGGAATGATTGTGTTGTACACCTTTTCTCCAAAATGCTTTTTAACCTCCTCGATTACCTGTTGAGTTAAATTTGTCCTGTAGTCTGCCATCGTCATGAGGATCCCCTCAATCTCAAGAGCTGAATTTAAATTGTCCTTGATCAGGTTGATAGTCTTCATGAGTTGTCCCAAACCTTCCAACGCATAATATTCGCACTGAATAGGAATTAAAACTGAGTTGGCTCCGGTCAAAGCGTTGACTGTCAAAAGGCCTAACGATGGCGGACAGTCGATAATAACAAACTCGAATGAAGGATCCAATTGAGAAAGGGCTTTTTTAAGTTTTCCTTCTCTTCCAAGTTCCCCTACAAGCTCGACCTCAGATCCTGACAGATTCTCGTTTGATGGTATTATAAAAAGGTTTGTAACACATGACTCTAAAATGAGTTGCGATAATGATGATTCTCCAAGAAGCGCGTAATATATGGATTTTTGAACTGCAGTTTTATCAATGCCCAGTCCGCTTGTGGCGTTGCCTTGTGGATCTAAATCTATGAGGAGACTTTTTTTTCCTTCCATCGCTAAACACGATGAAAGAGACACCGCGGTGCTGGTCTTCCCCACTCCACCCTTTTGATTGCAAATCGCGATTATTTTTGTCATCAGTTTATAGCATGATACGGCAAAAAAATATTGGTGTCAATAACAAACAAGCGGCCCCTGTTTCCACGTAGAAACCCGACTAGGATTTTCTGCTCAGTTTTTCTATGTGAATAGCCAAAAAAGTTATATCACAAGGCGTGATACCGGATATTCTAGCCGCTTGTCCTAAAGATATTGGTTTAACCTTCTCCAATTTTTCCTGTGCTTCTTTGCTCAATCCCCTCAATCCATCAAAAATTAAATCTGAAGGAATTTTTTTTTCCTCATATTTTTTTAGTCGATTAACAATTCCTATTTCCCTCTGAACATAACCCCAATATTTGACTTCTATCTCAATTTGATTCTCAATGTCTTCATCATCAATTCTTTCATTCATGAGATTTAGTACTTCCTTAAAATTAACCTCTGTTCTTCTAAGATATTGCTCCATGGATACTTGCTCATGCCTTGTTGTCTTTATTTTATTCATCCAATATGCTATTTTATTCTTTTTTTCTTCAAATTTAACCATCTGTTTCTTGCCTATCAACCCGAGCTCAAATCCAAAATGTAACAATCTTCTATCTGCATTATCTTGCCTTAAAAGAAGTCTGTGCTCAGCCCTTGAGGTAAACATTCTATAAGGTTCTTCAGTCCCATTAGTGACCAAATCATCTATCAAGACACCGATGTAAGCTTCTGATCTTTCGAGGATTAAAGGCTTTTTTGAATTTATTTTTAAAACAGCGTTAATACCGGCCATCAATCCCTGGCAAGCCGCTTCCTCATATCCCGAGGTGCCATTGATTTGACCGGCCAAATATAAATTATCAATTTTCTTAGTTTCGAGAGTTAATTTTAATTGTGTCGGTGGACAAAAATCATATTCTATTGCGTATCCAAATCTCATAACCTCTGCATTTTCAAGACCTTGAATACTTTTAACTATTTGTATTTGAACATCCTGTGGAAAACTTGTTGACAATCCATTAACATAGGTCTCTTCCGTAAAACGACCCTCTGGTTCCAGAAATAATTGATGCCTTTGTTTATCCGCGAAACGATAAACTTTGTCCTCAATAGACGGACAGTATCTGGGGCCGCGACTTTTAATTTTTCCAGAATATAGGGGAGAGCGGTGAATGTTTTCTCTAATAATTTTGTGGGTTAACTCGTTGGTGTACGTTAAATAACAGGGGAGTTGGCCCTGTAAAATTTTTTCCGTCTGATAACTGAAAGGGGTAGGATTTTTATCGCCGTGTTGCGCTTGGAGTTTTGAAAAATCTATAGAGGTTGCGTTTAACCGGGGAGGCGTGCCTGTTTTGAGCCGCTTTATTTCAAAACCCAGCTCTTTTAGACATCCGGATATTCCGTGGGATGCCTTATCGCCGGCTCGCCCTCCGCCAAAAGTAATATCGCCGATATGAATGAGCCCGTTCAAAAATGTGCCCGTCGTTACAATCACTGACGTTGCATAATAAGTAGTTTCAACGGTGGTTACAACGCCCGCGACCACGTTTTGGCTGACCAATATTTCCCTGGCTTCCGCCTGTTTAAGATCCAGGTTTGTTTGACATTCAAGAATATGTTTCATCGTCAATGAATAAATTTTTTTGTCGCACTGCGCGCGCGGCGCCCATACGGCGGGGCCTTTGCTCTTATTCAGCATGCGAAATTGTATCCCGGTGCGGTCCGTCAGTTTAGCCATTTCTCCGCCTAAGGCGTCGATTTCACGGACGATGTGGCCCTTGGCAATACCGCCTATCGCGGGGTTGCATGACATTTGCGCGATGGTCTCAAGATTCATAGTCAGCATCAGGGTTTTCGCGCCCATCCGCGCGGACGCCAGCGCCGCCTCGCAACCCGCGTGGCCGGCTCCAATCACAATCACGTCATATTTTTTATCGGAGATGATCATTTGGAAAATCTGTTTTATACCTCATGAGGAGGCGTCGTAACAATACGTCATGCTGAGGCAACTATATTGCCGAAGAATCTTATTTCGAGATTAGATCCTTCGCCGCTAACGTTCCTCAGGAGGACGAACCTAAGTAAGGGTCGCGCGTTTTAAATACAGCTGGTAGGCTCCCATGATCAGGGTATTCGTGAGCCAGTAAATAACAAGCGCCGACGGCATTGAGTAAAAAATAAACCCAAACATCACGGGCATCATCCAAGCCATCATTTTTTGCTGTGATTCCATCGCCGAGTCCCGGCCTTCGATCTTGACCTGGGTCAACTTTTGTTGAAAAAACATGGCGGCGCACATGACCAACGGCAAGACGTGAATTTCGTTGCCTAGAAACGGCAGCGAAAAGGGAAGCGTCACGCGGTCGGGAGAGGAGAGGTCTTGGATCCATAAAAGTTTTTCGTTGATCAAGATCGCAGATTTTGAAAGCGCGACATAAAGCGCGATAAATACCGGCGTCTGTAAAATCATCGGTAGACATCCGCCGAACGGGTTGACTTTGTGTTTTTTATAAAGCTCCATCATTTCTTTATTCAGCTTTTCCGGATTTTTTTTGTGCTGTTCTTTCAGCTTGTTCATTTGCGGCTGGATGATCTGCATGCGTCTCATCGACAGGTAGCTGACTTGCGTCAAAGGAAAAAGCAGAATATTGATCAACACCGTTAAAACAATAATCGCCACGCCGTAATTTTTAAATAACTTGTGAAGCATCTCTAAAACGCCCACCAGAAGTCTGCCGATCGCATCGAGTTTACCAAAATTCACGATCGCCTCAAGACCCGCAGGCGCAAGCGTTTTCAATTCGTTGGGCCCCAGATAAATAATAAAATCATGTTCGACCAAAGCGCGCGGCGCCAGCGTGATCCGTTCAGAGACCAGCGAAACACTGAAGCGGTTGTTACCCAAACCCTGGACCAGGCCCGTGAACGAGGGACCGGGCTGGGGTTTTAAAGCGATAGCGAAATGTCTGTCTTTAATCGCGACCCAGTCGACACGCCCTGAACTGGCGGTGTTCTTTCCAAGCTTTGATTCGTGAATATGTTGCAAAAGATCTTTCTCACCCGGCCGCGAAAAAAAGTTTCCCTCTATGTACTGTCCGTCAATCGAATGGCGCGGCAAAATACTGGCGCCGGCGAATAATTGGTAATTAAATTCGATGGGGGAATCGGTGGTGTTTTCAAATCTGATCCGCAGATCGCCGGAATATTCGTCCGCCTTAAACCGGACGCTTTTCTGAATTTGCACGCCGTCTTGGGTCGCCGACGCGCGGATCTCGGAGCCGGCAATCCGCACCGCGTAATCGGGCGTGAGAGAGTGGCTGGCTTCAGCATGCGCCTCTGTCAAATGCACCAGCGTCACGTTGCCGCCTATTTCCTTAAGGGATAAAAACACCAGCGGTTCATGCGTATCGTAATCGACAAATTTCGGAAAAGAGACTTCGTGGATTGATCCGCCCTTTTTATTAAATAAAAGCTTCACACAGTTGTTTTGAAAAGCCAGATCGTCTCCGGCGGAAAAAGTTTGGACAGACAACGGCGGCGTTTTGGGCGCCAAGACAGCCGGCGCGGTTTTTTTATCCGGCGTTTTCGACGTCTTGTAATACTCGGGATAAAAATGCTGTAAAACCACGGGATAAAATCCCAAAAGTAAAAAAGACATCGCTAAAAAAAGCAGGGTTCTTTTGTCCATAAGCTCCTATTCCACTGTCATCCGCAAGCGAAGCGAAAGATCTTATCCTGTGCGGGGATTCTCTGACTGAGCCATAGGTAAAGGGTCGTAACCGCCTTCACAAAACGGATGGCATCTCAAAATTCGCCTGACTGTCAGATCAAACGCCCGGGTCAATCTCATGCGCCGAAACGCTTCTACCGCATATTCGGAACAACTGGGGGTGAAACGACACGCCCGCAGATTATTCCAGCGAAAAATTTTTGAAATTAACTGAATACAAAAAATAATAATTTTTTTTACTAGCTTCATGATCGTCATCCTGAGGCGCCGTTTGCCGAAGGATCTATTAGCAAACGCATAGCGTCTTTCACGTCTTTGAATTCAACCGGCCCCGGATTTTTCATGACCCGGAAAAAATATATTTTGGTCGGATCCAAGCGGTCCGCGCGCCTAAACGCTTCCCGGATCAACCGCTTGATTCTGTTTCTCCGCACCGCCAAAGCAACCCTCTTTTTTGGAACTGACATCAGAAGCGATGCCTTTTGAAAATCATTCCCGGATTTTGGCTGATCCTGGATCTTCAGAGCAAGCCAACGCTCCGCGTGAAGCATCGGAGCAGTTTTAGACCGTGAGGCGATATCGACCCTTTTGACGCCGTCTTTTGATCGTGTTTCGTCCGTCTTTAGAACGCATCTTTTTTCTAAAGCCGTGAGTGTGTTTTCTCTTGATGTTAGATTTGTTCGTTAGAGTCTTTTTCATGGCGTGTTCCGTTTCCTTGGTTGACGTTTATAAAGAAGGGGATTATAGCAACGCTCAATCCCGGTGTCAATACGGAAAAGCCAACCCTGCCTCAGGCGTCCTGGAGCGGGAGCGGGCATAACCTACCGGGACATTATCGACGCCGGCGCAGAAAATACTTATTGCAATGGAAATAAGGTATGGTTATAATTGCTCTATGTAAAAAGCAGATGTAAATCGTTAATTTTCAAAATAGTTGCCTGTGCATAACATGTTGACAAATAATACTTTTAGATTTCAAAATATTCTAATAACTTAATAATTGTAACATATTTAATTTCAATCAGTTATAGTTATATTTAAAAAGTAATTATGAATTTATTAATAAAATTCTGTGGATAAATTGAATAAATTAACAGCTTTTGAGGCTTGGTCAAAAGCCATTATTTCCCTTCAGAACGAGTTAAGTCCTCATGTTTATGAGCGCTGGCTAAAACCAATCCAGCCTTTGAGCATCAGTGAAAGCACACTTTTGCTGGGCGCACCTGATGATTTTTTTAAAAATTGGATCCTCGATCACTATGGCCATATGATCGCCATCGCCTTAAAAGAGGTAACGGGCGATCCGGAATTTAAATTTTTGTTGGAGATTTCAAAACTCGAGACGGTCACTCCCGAAAATCCAATCGTGAAATCTCAGTCGATTAGTTCGGTTCAGCCTTCCATTCCGGCCGTTCCATCCTCCAACGGCAATTTATCGGACCCCGCGCTTAACACAAAGTACACATTCGAGAGCTTCGTGGTTGGGCCTTCAAACCGTTTCGCGCACGCTGCCTCCATGGCAGTCGCGGAAACACCCGCTAAGGCATACAACCCACTTTTCATCTACGGTCCTGTTGGTTTGGGGAAAACGCATTTGATGCAAGCTATTGGGCAGGAGATACTTAAAAGAAATCAAAACACAAAAGTTATGTACATAACCAGTGAAAAGTTCACTAATCAACTCATAAATGCCATTAAAACCGGTACCACCTTAAAATTTAGAGAGAAATACAGGAGCGTTGATTGCTTACTCATTGATGACATTCACTTTATAGCTGGAAAAGAAGCTACAATGGAGGAGTTTTTTCATACGTTTAACACCCTTTATGATTATCACAAACAAATTGTCGTTTCAAGCGATAAGCCTCCAAAAGACATATCCAATCTTGAAGAAAGGTTGATATCCCGTTTCGAGTGGGGGTTGGTGACAGACATTCAACCTCCGGATTATGAAACTCGTACGGCCATCCTGAGAAAAAAAGCTGAACGTGAGCATCTGGACATTCCAGATGCGGTGACTTCATTTATCGCCGATCGCATCAAATCCAACATTCGTGAGTTGGAAGGCGCGTTGATACGCGTCGTTGCCTATTCAAAATTGGTAGGCAAAAATGTAGATGAAGCGGCGGCTTATGACGTATTAAAAGATTTGATTGTTGAAAATCAAAAAAAGATTACCATTGATCTAATCCAACGAAAAGTGGCAGAATACTTTGAGGTGCGTCCTTCGGATATGACGGCCAAGCGCCGCTCACGCAATATTGTATACCCTCGGCACGTGGCGATGTTTCTTTCAAGAGAAATGACAAGCCTTTCACTGCCTGAGATTGGTGAACAGTTTGGCGGGAGGGATCATACAACCGTCTTGCATGCTTATCAAAAAATTAAGAAGGATGTGAAGCGCGATCCAAAGGCCAAATCTCTTATGGATAAGTTGTCTATAGAGATCAAAAAGTAATCAAACTGTGCATAACCAGGACTTTATACACAGGTTATTGTTTTTGTAAGTCTTTATATTTAAAAAGGTTATAAAATAATCCCACTATTCAAGGTACTACGACTATCACTAAATTACTCTTTAATAAAAACAAACAATAAAAGACGGAGTGAATAACTATGAAAATTAAGGTTTTGAAAGATAATTTATTAAAGGGAATCCAAGTGGTTCAAAACGCGGTAAGCAGTAAAAATACACTGCCTATTTTATCTCATATTTTAATAGAAGCTAAACAGTCAGCCATTAGACTCACCACCACCGATTTAGAGATAGGGATTACGGCCGTCGTCCAAGGACAAATAGAAGAAGAGGGCGCCATCACGGTGCCTGCCAGAAAATTTAGTGAAATTATAAAGGAACTTTCCAGCCAAAACCAGATCACTATTTCCATAAAAAAGGGACAGGCAATTAATATTGAGGCGGAGAAAAGTTATTTTCGTTTAATGGGATTATCGATAGACGATTTTCCTCAACTGCCCAGTTTACTCCCTCCTTCGGCTAAAAATCCGGACGTGGTCAAAATTCCTCAAAAACTTCTAAAAAATATGATCCAACTCACCTCCTTCGCTATGAGTCATGATGAAGCGCGTTATGTATTAAATGGAACCTTGTTTAGTTTTAAGGATAAGACGTTAAAATTGGTCGCGACGGACGGACGGCGATTAGCTATTATCGAAAAAGAAATTCAAGAAGTGGGGGGTGTAAAAAAAGAGGTCATTGTCCCTGCCAAAACCATCCAGGAATTGAGCCATAATTTAACGGAAGAGGGTGAAGTGATTTTTTATTTTAAAGAAAATCAATTCCAAATTAATCTGGGTGATATTACTATTATGTCGCGATTAATGGAGGGGGAATACCCAAATTATGAGCAGGTGGTTCCCAAAAAAATAAAAGAAGAGCTTAAAATTAACACGCAGGATTTTCTGCAAGCCACCCGGCGCGCGAATATTTTAACCAATCAAGATTCTCAGTCGGTTAAGATTAATATTATCAAAGACTGGTTGATCATTACTAAAAATACGCCGGATCTGGGCGAGGTGCGTGAGGAAGTGGAGGTGGATTATAAAGGAGGAGAATTGGTGATTGGTTTTAATCCGGGTTTTTTGATAGATGTTTTAAAAAATATCGGAGAGGAAAGCGTGCGATTTGGTTTTGTGGATCCGGAAAAGCCGGCGGTGATCAAGAGTGGAGACGACTACACCTATATTGTGCTCCCCATGCAGGTAAGCTAACCTTGTGAGATGTGGGACGATGAAGGCTCGGTCCAAAATTGCGCCCGTTCGCGACATTATACAAAATGTCTTCGCGCATCTGGAAAGTACGGCCAACCCATTTCAGGAAGACATGGAGTCGATCTGGCAAGAACTGGTAGGTGTGGATGGATTTAAACATTCAAGGCCTGTGGCTCTACGGAAGAAGGTGTTGAAAATTGTCATTGACAGCTCGGGTTGGATGCAGGAATTATCGATGCGGAAAAGGGGTATTTTAAAAGGATTGAAAAGAAAGCTTGGAAAGGATAAAATCTCTGAAATTAATTTTAGGATAGGGGAGTTCTGACACCCGAAGATGACGATGAGCAAAATTAAAGAAGAACCAAAAAAAACTTTAGAAAAAAACGCGGCCTCAAACAGCTCCGCGGCCGCCGGTTCTTATGACGCGGCCAATATTCAGGTCCTGGAAGGCATGGAGGCGGTTCGCAAGCGGCCCGCGATGTATATCGGTGACGTGGGGGTGCGCGGCCTTCATCATCTGGTGTATGAGGTGGTTGATAACTCCATCGATGAGGCGTTGGCAGGATATGCCAAACAGATAGACGTGGTGATCCATAACAACAACAGCGTGTCTGTTGTTGACGACGGCCGAGGCATCCCGGTGGATATCCACAAGAGTGAGAAAAAACCTGCCGTAGAGGTGGTCCTGACCATGCTGCACGCGGGTGGAAAGTTTGATAAAAAAACCTACAAAGTTTCTGGAGGTCTGCATGGCGTCGGGGTCAGTGTTGTCAACGCCCTTTCTGAATGGCTCGAGGTGGAGGTCAAACGCGACGGTCAAGTCCATCACCAGCGTTACGAGCGCGGCAAGACCGTGACCAAGCTCACCGTCATCGGCAAGTCCAAATCTACCGGCACTAAGGTGACGTTTAAAGCAGACAAAGCAATTTTTAATATCCCCATCGAATACACCTGTGACATTTTGACCACTCGCCTAAGAGAGCTGGCTTTTCTCAATAAAGGTCTCATCATTACTATGAAAGATGAGCGTAGCGGAAAAGAAAAAGAGACGGAATTTTGCTTCAAGGGCGGCATCACCTCGTTTGTGCAGGAACTTAACAAAAATAAGAATGTTTTGCATACCAAAGTGATTTATTTTGAAGGTGAAAGAGACCGCACACAGGTTGAGATTGCGATGCAGTACAACGACGGTTATGCCGAAAATATTTTCAGTTTTGTCAACAATATCAATACCACCGAGGGCGGTACGCATGTCAGCGGCTACAAGTCGGCCCTCACGCGTTGCGTGAACCAGTACTGCAAGGGGAAAAACCTCGTGAAGGACGACGTCGCGGTTCAGGGGGATGATATCCGCGAAGGACTGGTTGTGGTCATCAGCTGTAAGGTTCCGGATCCGCAGTTTGAAGGCCAGACGAAAACCAAGCTTGGCAACAGTGACGTTGAGGGTTTTGTCGAATCGATCGTGAACGATGGATTAGGAAAATTTTTCGAGGAAAACTCAAGCGTAGCCAACAAGATCATTGAAAAAGCGGTGCTTGCCGCCAAAGCCCGTGAAGCCGCCCGGAAGGCGAGAGAGCTCACGCGTCGTAAAGGGGCTCTTGAAAGCGGCTCTCTGCCGGGTAAACTCGCCGACTGCCAAGAAAACGACCCCAGTCTTTGCGAAGTGTACTTGGTTGAGGGAGACTCCGCCGGCGGCTCAGCGAAGCAGGGGAGAGACAGGCGGTTTCAGGCGATCCTGCCGCTCAAAGGCAAGATTTTGAACGTGGAAAAAGCGCGTCTCCACAAGATTCTCTCCAATAATGAAATTTGCACCGTGATCAACGCGTTAGGCACGGGTATCGGTGAGGAGTTTAATATAGAAAAGCTCCGGTATCACAAGATTCTCATCATGTGCGATGCCGACGTCGACGGCAGTCATATCCGAACTTTACTTCTGACCTTCTTTTTTCGTCAGATGCATCAGCTTATTGAACAAGGGCACGTCTATATCGCTCAGCCGCCACTTTATAAAATCAAGCACGGGAAGAGAGAAGAATACATAGAGACTGAGGAAGATATGAACGAACTTTTGCTAGAACTGGGCAGCGAAAATGCGACACTCATTCGTCTTAAAGATAAGGAGAAAACAAACGATAAAAAGCTCCTAGAACTACTTAACGCGTTGGTATCATTGGATAAAATAGCTATTGGAATAAATAAGCGTGGAGTGGAATTATCAAAATACATCAGTTTTAGAGATAAGAAGACCAAAAGTTTGCCAATTTATAGGGTTAAAGTGGATGGAGTGGACCAGTTTTTGTACAATGATGATGAGCTAGCGGACGTAATTAAGCGGTTTGAGAAGAAAAAAGGCAAGGAAATAGACCTTGGGGAGACAGAAAAGCCACAAGATAGAAGAAACGTCATCGCCAAAGAGTTGGATCTAATTGAGTTTTTTGAAACGGACGAACTTTATGAAACCATTAAAATCATAGAAAAACTGGGCATTAGTATCAACGACTACTATGCGGCGCCCAAGGAGAAGACTAATAAATCAGGCAAGAAGGTTGCGGCGATATCCACTAAGAAAGATAAGGAAGTGTTCAAGAGGGATATAACGTACAAGATTGAGCATAAAGAGGGCGAGACTGTATATTTTGAAGACCTGGGTCAGATGCTGAGGTATGTGCAAGCCCAGGGCAAAAAAGGTTTGACGATACAGCGTTACAAAGGGTTGGGAGAAATGAATCCTGAACAACTTTGGGAAACGACCATG
>PEWW01000148.1 GCA_002779345.1 Candidatus Omnitrophica bacterium CG07_land_8_20_14_0_80_50_8
GCCCGCTCCGGTTCTTACGATCGTCATCCCTGCGCCTTTAGCGACCCCCAAAGTTAATCCCGCAAAAGCATTTTCATCAACGTTTGTCTTATAGATATTTTTTGGAAGCTCAACCCAACCGGTCAAAGTATTCGCTACGCCGCGGCCAAGTTTTGTAAACGGATCCTGCGCGAAACATACCGTGACCATAGTCAACAGGAACATCATAAGGACACCTGCCGAAAAGCCTTTAATCAATGTTTTGTTCATTAAACCCCCTCGAAGACCGTTTTATCATATTTATCAAACGGAAGAAACCGCCGTTTTCTAAATCCTGCTTCATGTTATTAAAAAACAGACGTTGTGTCAATACCTTTTTTGGGAAAAAAAGGCTAAGAAAATGGAAAAATGACCTTTACATTCAAAAATCGCCTTGATAGAATCCTCCCTGGGAGTGGTTGGAGGCTATGTATAAGTCGTTTTATGCGCTGAAGGAAAAGCCTTTCGCAATCGCGGTCAATCCGTCATTTATTTATTTTAGCCGGCGTCACCGAGAAGCGCTTTCCTATCTCACCTATGGCATCCAAGAACGCGTCGGCTTCATAGAAATCACCGGCGAGATTGGCGCCGGCAAAACGACGATTTGCCGATTGCTTTTGAATCAGTTGGACGCAAAAACAAAAACCGCCTTTATTTTTAACTCCAATGTCACGGAGCTTCAGTTGATGCAAACGATCATCGAGGATCTCGGCATCAAGACGGTGAAAAAGAATCGCAGTGCCCTATTCTATGAACTGAATCAGTTTCTGATCGAGCAGTTAGCGGAAAACAATAACGTGGTATTAATTATCGACGAGGCTCAAAACCTGAGCCTCCAACTTCTTGAGCAGGTTAGGATGTTGTCAAACCTTGAGGCGGAGAATGAAAAACTTCTGCAGATCATTCTGGTGGGTCAGCCGGAGCTAAGGGAAAAACTTAACTCACCGAGTTTGAGGCAATTACGTCAGCGTATCGCGGTTCGTTATCACATCGAGGCCCTCAATCAGGAGGAAGTGCCGCTGTATATCGCCCACCGCCTCCGCATGGCCGGCTCCACGAACGGCGCTACCCCTATTTTTGATGAAAAGGCCCTCAAAGAGATTTGTAAATATTCCGGCGGGATCCCGCGGCTCATCAACATTGTCTGCGACAAAGCGCTTTTGTTGGGTTACGTGCTTGAGAAAAGATCAATCGATTCGGACATCATCAAACGTTCCATTAACGAAATTGAAGGAGGTATTTAGGCATGAGCATCATCCATGAGGCATTAAAAAAAGCGACCCGTGAAAAAGGAATGGATTATTCGACGGAGGAAAAAGAAACTGTGCAGCGAAATATCGCGCTTGAATTCGCGCGAAAAAAACCGCGGCTCAACTGGGGGCCCATTTTTATTCTGTTAGTGTTAGTTTTAGTCACCGGGCCGATCGTCGCGCCTATTTTTTCCACACCTTTTAAAGGCGCTAACACGTCAGGAAGCATTTCCGGTTCGAAGGCCGCTTTAAACGTTCCGTCGGTGTTATCACCACTGGCAGGCCTTCCGATGCCCAATCCCGCCATGGATCGAAAAGCGCAGTTTGCCGTCGAGGAGTCGCCGATATTTGCGAGTTCGCCCACTCAAACGGTTATTTCAAAAATGCCGGCCTTCAATTTAAGCGGCGTCATCTACTCGGATTATTCGCCCAAAGATTCCTTCTGCATTATCAATAATAAAATCGTCAAGGTGGGCGAGACGGTCGAGGGCGCTCAACTGGTGAGTGTTTCTCAAAACATGGCGAAGATCCAGTACCAGGGCAAAGAGATTGAGCTCTCCGTGGGTAACGACTAGGGATTCTTTAGCGTCCTAACCCCTTCTTTTTTCCAAAGCCTCTCGGATAACCAAGGCAGGCACATCGGACACGAGGCATGTTTTTCCGAGTGTGATCGGAAGTACAAAGCGATTGACGCCGGAAGTGGATTTTTTATCGTGACCCATCGATTTCAAGAGCGCTTCCGTTTTAATATTTTTATAAAAGAGCGGCAGTTTAAATTTCATCAGCGTTTTCTCAAGCCTCATCGGCAGATGGGGGTCCTTTAAATAACCGAGCCGTAACGAGATTTCACACGCAATCAGCATGCCGATGGATAGTGCCTCCCCGTGCGTATAAGCCCGAGAAAATCGCGAGGCTGCCTCAATTGCGTGGCCCGCGGTGTGACCGAAATTCAGCGCGATCCTTAAATCTTTTTTGTCAAATTCATCTTTTTCGACAATCCGCGCTTTGATTTTTGCGCAACGAAAAACGACGTCCTCTAAAAAACCAGGATTCGTCCGAATCGCTTCTTTCCCTCTTTTTTCCAGTAATAAAAAAAGCGCGGTGTCCTTGATGACGCCATATTTGATTACTTCGGCAAAACCGTCGCTCCAGTGTCTGTCCGGTAGACTGCTTAATAACGACAGATCGCTCAATACCAGCGCCGGCTGATAGATAGATCCCAGCAGATTTTTTCCTTCAGGCAGGTCGATACCGGTTTTTCCCCCGATCGCTGAATCCACTTGCGCGGTTAATGTGGTGGGGACCTGCAGGTACGGGACGCCGCGTCGGTAGACCGATGCCGCAAACCCCGTTAAGTCTCCGATGACCCCGCCTCCTAGTGCCACCAAAAGAAGAGATTTGTTTTTTCCGCTAGAGGCGGCCATCTGCCGGATCAACCGCCAATATACGTTTTGCGACTTGGCCGCTTCGGAGCTCTTGGAAAATGGCGTAACAAAAAAAGAAGCCTCGATCTCCGCGCAAGCCAGAGACTTCTCGGCCCGGTCTCTATAAAAAACAGCTATTTCTTTTTGGGTTACGACCAAGACGTGACGCGGCTTTGGGTACCTATCCTTGATTAAGAGGCCTAATCTAGAAAAAATATCCTTCCCGATAAGGATCGAATAAGATCTTTCCTTTAGGGAGACGCGAATAGATTTCACTGGAGGCTAACCGACCGCGCTTCCGGCGGGGAGTTCTTTGTCCAACGTAAGCACTGATAGAACGCCGCCGTCCTTTGCCGCCAGAATCATCCCGTATGATTCAACGCCGCGAATAGTCGCGGGATTCAAATTATTGACGACAATCACCGAACGCCCAATAATCGCTTCTTTGGTATAAAAAAGCTTGATCCCGGCCACCATTTGCTTTTTCTCGAGACCCACATCAATGGTGAGCTTCCAAAGTCTATCGGCGCCCGGGATCTCCTCGGCATTCAAAACCTTCGCGACGCGAAGCTCTACCTTTTTAAACTCGTCCAACGATAGCGCACTCATTTTTTATCAGTTTTACCGGACGGCGCGCCTGTGGACGCTGGTTTTCCCGCGACAGGGGATGCTCCCGGAGCCGTCCCTGCGGTTTCAGCGTCGGGCGTAGCGCTTTTTTCCTTCTTCACGCGGAACCTTTGCGTTTTAACCTTGGGAATTCCTAAAACGGACTGATCCTCGTCCCAAAGATGCTTGTCCTTGAGCGCTTTTAAACGTTCGTAACGCTTTAAAAC
>PEWW01000022.1 GCA_002779345.1 Candidatus Omnitrophica bacterium CG07_land_8_20_14_0_80_50_8
AAGCGTTATGTTGGTATGACTTCTCAGACCGTGGAAGAGAAACTCAGAGAACATAATTATAGCACCGGTAAATGGACAAGAGGTTATACGCCTTTTAAGTTGGTCTATCATGAGACATTTAATACTAAGTTTGAAGCTCTGAGGCGTGAAAGATTTTTTAAGACTGGCGACGGGCGAAGAGTTCTTAATAGGATATTGAGCAGGAGTTGATTTTCTCCGCCACAGAACGCGGCGGAGAAAATTTTGCAAAGCAAAATTTTCCCTGGTAGCTCAGTTGGTAGAGCGGCTCGCTGTGAGCGACCGGGCTTTGGTGTCAAATGGCAGAAAAGCGAACCTATAGAGATCGGGCCGACTACCTTAAGAAAGCGGTAGCGAAACGAAGGCGCAAAATTAAAGAGTTTGCGGTTTCGTATAAAGGCGGTCGGTGCGAGATTTGTGGGTATAGCAAGTCGGTAGGGGCGCTTGATCTTCACCATCGAGATCCTAAAACAAAGGATTTCGGAATTGCCGCGAGAGGGTACACCCGATCGTGGGAGGCGGTGCGGAAGGAAGCGGATAAGTGCGTGCTTGTTTGCGCGAATTGCCATCGGGAGATCGAAGCCGGTATAACGCAGCTTCCGGACGTAAGTCCGGTTGAAAAATGAGGTGAATTGCGGGAAGCCTAAGGCCTTACAGCTAAGGTAATCCGCAGCCAAGCCCGCCGTGATTCTTGGCGGGAAGGTTCAGAGACTATCCCGAAGGGGAGTACACGCCCGTTGCAGTTACGGGCATGGAAGCGCCTCAGATCCATGTAAACCAATGGATCATGATATAGTCCACTCCATTACGAAAGTAGTGGGTCGAGTGTAACGAGCATGTCCCAGGTTCGAGTCCTGGCCAGGGAGTGGTTCGACTCGCTTCGCTCGCTCACCACAAGTTATTTGTGGTTTTTGAGTGAGTGAAGCGAGTCATATTTGGCGAAGCGAAGAGAACCATGGTGAGCGAAGGAGCGTAGCGACTGAGTCGAACCATTTGGCAAGTTTATATCATAGAATGTCAAGACGGCTCTTTGTATACTGGCGTGACAACGGATTTGGATCGTCGTTTCAAGGAGCATCATACCAAGACGACGCATTATACAAGTTACAATCCAACAAAGCAGATCGTTTATCAAGAGCCATTTGATTCCAAATCGACAGCGTTTAAACGGGAAGTCCAGATTAAACGGTGGACTCGAAAAAAGAAGTTGGCGCTGATAGCTGGCGACAAGGATTTGCTAAAGAAACTTTGAAATCCGAGTCCTAGCCAAAGGGTTGTCCAGGTTCGAGTCCTGAGCAAAAAATCGCCAGTCAGATATCCAGGTGAACCCGCGAATAGGAGAGTTTAATATGAAAAAATACTTTCTTCTTTTATCGCTATTAGTGGGATTTATTTTTTTCCTGCCGGAAAACGTTTTTGCTGGGGCTCTCTCGTATAGTGAACGAGAGAAAATATCAGATGTAGTCATTGAAGGAGGAGTTGTAGCCATAAGCTCCGAAGAAAAAATTGATCAATATACTATTTCAGGAGTTGCGTTGGTGAGGGTATTCAAATTTATTAAGGGCGATTCGGCTGATAAGCTAATGAATGTGACGTACAGACACAACTCTGATATAGAAGCTGATGCAGCTGGAACCATTCTAAAAAAAGGTGATACGGGTATAATGTATCTTCGTAAAGAGGCAGATAATAAATATAGCATTTCAGGATTTCGCCGACCGGGATACTAAAAGATGGACGGAAATCTCTACATCATCGCATGGCTCAACAACTCCGGAGAGTTGAACCAAAGCGCGGCCATCTCTTCGGCGGGGAAGAGTTAGACATGAAGAAAAGCAAGCGTTACGACACATCGGGTTTGCCTGAAGATCAGGCCGAGCCCGGTTCTCGCGGTTTGGTGCTCAAGAACTTGATGGGCATCAAAAGTGAACGTGAGATGGATGAGGTCGAGAGCGTGGCTTTAAAACAAGCCGAGGATTATCTTTTTGGACTTTACGACGCGAAGCACCGATTTACGGCCAAAGATATTTGTAATATGCACAAAGTTTGGTTGGGCAGGATCTATCCTTGGGCGGGGCAATATCGAAGCGTGGATTTAACCAAAGGCATTCGTTTTGCCCATGCGAAGCTTGTTCCTGAATTGATGAAGACTTTTGAGGCCGAGTGCTTGGCTCGGTATACGCCCTGCAACTTCAAGTCGATCAAGGAACTGACCAGGGTTTTAGCGGAGGTTCACGTCGAATTTGTATTAATTCATCCCTTCCGTGAAGGAAACGGCAGAATAGCGCGTGTTGTCACAGCGCTTATGACTTTACAGGCCGCTAAACCTATTCTGGATTTTAATTCAATCCAGCAAGGCAGTGGAAAAGAGCAGTACTTTGAGGCTATTCGTGCGGGGTTTGACCGAAACTATGAGCCGATGCAAAAAATTATTGAGACGATTTTGAAGAAGACTCTTGATCGTCAGGCAAGCGGTAAATAAGCGTCGGGTATTGATCGCTTTGAAGGGCTTTCAGTATTGTTGAGCCTAGCCTACCAAGCTCGATGGTTGCAGAACTTGTCACATTGGCGAGCAACATCGATGCGTAGAGCTTGGAATCTTGAAGAAATGGGTTAGTATCTTTAAGTGACTTATGTGCCATGGCTTAAGTATATCACATTTTTAAGGCCTATGTTCGGAGAAGCAGCCCAAAGCGCCACCATCTCTTCGGCGGGCATGGCAGGACCGGATCGGGTTAGGCGATTGGCTTTTTTGATCGATTTCTCGTGATAAGGAGGTTCGAATGAGTGCTGATATCAGGTGGAAACAGAGGTTTTCGAATTACGAGAAAGCATTTAGCGAGTTGTCCGCGGCCGTTGCCAGGGGTAGCTATGATAAGCTAGCCCAAGCCGGATTAATTCAGATGTTCGAGCTCGTTTTTGAACTTGCTTGGAAAACTCTTAAAGATAAGCTGGAGTACGATGGCTTGAAAGCCAATTCCCCCCGCGACACTCTCAAAATAGCTTTTCAGAATGGTTATATTCAGAATGGTGAGCTATGGATTGAGGCCTTGGACAATCGCAATTTGCTGACGCACACTTATGACGAGGCAAAAAGTAACGAGGCCAGAGATCTCATCCGCGGGAAATATTTCATTCTCCTAAAAGATCTCCATGAATATTTAAAAAAAGAAGCCAAATGATACTGGGCCTTTCCGGTAAAGAGTTGAATGCAATCACTCTGATTTTAAGGAAATTTCCAGATGTTCAGGAAGCGGTTCTTTTTGGTTCTCGCGCAATGGGCACATTCAAACCGGGATCGGATGTGGATATAGCCTTAAAAGGACGGATCGCGCTACAAGCCGTCGCTCGTATCAAGGCTTTGCTCGAGGAAGAGAGTCCTATGCCATATACATTTGATGTCGTGGATTATCACACCATTGAGACACCGGCGTTCAAGGAGCACATTGATAAGCATGGTCAATCAATTTATAAGCGATAAGAAACGAAGAGTTAGTCCAAAGCGCCGCCATCTCTTCAGCGGGCATGGCGGGGCCGGATCGGGTTAGGCGATTGGCATTTTTGAGCGATTTTT
>PEWW01000137.1:0-2699 GCA_002779345.1 Candidatus Omnitrophica bacterium CG07_land_8_20_14_0_80_50_8
AAGCTTAGCCGCGAGGACTTGTCCGGGATTTTTGATCGGCTGATGGAATTTCATCGAGACCTGCTCTTGATACGAACATGCGTTGCGGAAATGGTTTCCCAAAACGAAAAATTATTTGAGAAGGAAAAACTAGCCAAACAGTTTAGCGAGGACGCGCTTGAGGACCGGATTGAACTTTTCAGCGACATGAAGGAAAAAATAAACGCGAATTTGAACATCAGGCTTGTCCTGTCTTTTCTTTGGGAGACGCTTGCGTCCGTTGGCCCTTCTAACAAACAGCCATGAATCCGACGTATTACCTGACAACGCCCCTTTATTATGTAAACGCGAAGCCTCATATCGGCCATTCGTATACCGAAATCGCGGCGGACGCCCTGGCTCGCTGGCATCGACTCATCGGAAAGGATGTGCTTTTTCTTACCGGCACCGACGAACACGGCCAAAAGATTGAGAAGGCCGCGGTTTTGGCCGGGATGACTCCCAAAGAATTCACCGATAAAATTTCACTTTCGTTTAAAGAACTTTGGCAAACACTTAATATTTCGTATGATGATTTTATCCGAACCACCCAAGACAGGCATATTTCAGCGGTGCAGGCTGTTTGGAAATATCTTTATGAAAAAAACGAGATCTACTCGGATACCTACCGGGGACTTTATTGCACGCCCTGCGAGAATTTCTGGCTCGAAAGCCAGGTCTTGAAGGAAAATGACCGGTTGCTTTGCCCGGATTGCAAGCGGCCGGTGGAAAGGATTGAGGAAGATAACTTTTTCCTGAAACTTTCAAAACATCAAAGTTGGTTGATTCAGTACATCCGTGATCATAAGGGTTTTATTATGCCCCAGACGCGGCGCAACGAAATGCTGGGCTTCCTTGAAAATAACACCCTTCAGGACCTTTGCATCTCGCGCCCCAAAAGCCGCCTTACTTGGGGCATCCAGTCGCCGATCAGTGACGCGCACGTGACCTATGTTTGGTTTGACGCGCTGATCAATTATATTTCCGCCTTGGGTTATGGCGCTGAGGATGCGAAGTTAAAAAAATGGTGGCCCGCGGATGTACATATCATCGGCAAAGATATTCTCAGGCACCACGCGGTGTACTGGCCGATCCTCTTAAAGGCGCTGGATCTGGAGCTTCCCAAAATGATCTTCGCGCACGGTTGGTGGGTGCAGGGCGGTGAAAAGATGTCCAAGTCACGCGGGAACGTCGTCGATCCGGTAAACGTGGTAACGCAATACGGCGTCGACTCCTACCGCTATTTTCTCTTGAGCGAGGCGCCGTTCGGCGAGGATGGGACATTCAGCGAAGAGGCGTTGACCGACAGGTTCAATCATGATCTTGCCAACGATTTGGGAAACTTGCTTTACCGCAGTCTTACGATGTGTGAGAAATATTTTGACGGGGAGATTCCAATCACGTCTAAGGGCGTTCCGACACCGCTCGAAAGCAGTGCCGCGCAACTGCCCGGGAAACTGGCGTCTTTCATGGGAGTACTGGCTTTTTCTCAAGCGTTGCAGGAAATATGGGCGCTGATAAATCAAGCCAATAAATTTATTGAAGAGGAAGCGCCCTGGAAGGCGGCAAAAGCGGGTGACACAGAAAAGTTAAAAGTGACCATCATTAATCTCATAGAAGTCCTTAAATGTATCGCTCAAGCTGTTTGGCCGTTTCTACCTGCCACGGGTGAGGCGATTTGGAGTCAATTGGGTTTGAAAGGCAAGCCTTGTGACGTGCCTTTTAAAGAAAATATGTGGGGATTTTTTGAAAAAGGCGGAAAGGTCGTCAAGGGTGCGCCATTATTTCCAAGGATTGAGACGAAAGACAATCCGCCCTCCGTGGCAGGGAAAAAAGGATAAATAGAAATTAATTTATGGAAGCCTACTTAGACTATAACGCGACCACACCGGTGGATCCTCAGGTTTTCGAGGAGATGCGGCCGTATTTAACCCATGAATTCGGCAACGCCTCGAGTTTTCACAAAAAAGGCCAAGCGGCCAGGCACGCGATCGAGCAGGCGCGCGAGCGAATCGCGGATACGCTTGCGGTGGAACCCGGCGACCTGATATTTACTTCCGGGGGAACTGAAGCGGACAATCTCGCGATTCAAGGTGTGATGAAGTATTTTGAGAGCCAAAGAAAGCATCTGGTGATCTCGGCGATCGAACACCAGGCAGTGCTTGCGCCGGCCCTGCATTTCCTAAAGCGCGGGCTCAAAGTGACCGTGATCCCGGTGGATAAACAGGGCGTCGTGGACCTTAATTTTTTGGAGAAGAGCGTGACTTCCGATACGGCGCTCGTCAGCGTCATGCATGTTAATAACGAGGTCGGGACGATACAACCCATTAAAGCGATCGCCCAAATAGCTCACAAAAAAGGAGCCTTGTTTCATACGGATGCCGTGCAATCCCTCGGAAAGATCACCCTCGATATAGCGTCGGTGGATCCGGACATGGTTTCGTGCTCGGCGCATAAAATTTACGGGCCGAAAGGTGCCGGGGCCCTTTACCTTAAGAAAGGCGTCAAATTAAAACCCATGATTCGCGGCGGCCATCAGGAAAAAAATATCAGGCCCGGCACCGAGAACGTGGCGGCCATCGCGGGATTTGGCAAAGCGGCGGAGAGGTTAGGCCAAAGCCCCGAAAAAGAAAAGGGTCGTGTGCTTTTATTGAGAAACCAGTTGTACGAGGGCCTGAAAA
>PEWW01000137.1:2826-3548 GCA_002779345.1 Candidatus Omnitrophica bacterium CG07_land_8_20_14_0_80_50_8
TATCACATTGTCATAAGTGCGCTGGTCCCCCATAACTCCAACTGTCTTGATGGGAAGAAGAACTGCAAATGCCTGCCATATACTGTTATATTCTTTTCTTTCCCTGAGCACTTCAAGATATATTTTATCTGCTTTTTGCAGAATTTTTATAGCATCCTCAGTTACAGAGCCAAGTATTCGTATTGCAAGACCTGGTCCGGGAAATGGATGACGCCAAAGAAGTTCGTCTGGGATATTCAATTCCATTCCAATGCGTCTGACTTCATCTTTGAATAATTCCCTTAATGGCTCTATCAGAGCAAATTTCATATTCTTCGGAAGTCCTCCAACATTATGGTGGGTCTTTATTATATGAGAAGGTCCTTTCTGCGACTGCGACTCTATCCTGTCTGGATAGATCGTGCCCTGAACTAAAAACTCGGCATTTTTATATGCCCTTGCCTTTTCAGCAAAGACCTCTATAAATGTCTTTCCTATTATTCTTCTCTTCTCCTCTGGATCCTCAACATTTATTAACCTTTTTAAGAATAATGCTGAGGCATCAACATATTCAACATTAAGATTGACAGCCCTTTTCAACAGCTCCACCATCTCTCTTCCCTCATTGAATCTTAAAAGTCCCGTGTCAATGAGAAATCCTTTCAGGTTCTTTCCCACTGCTTTTTGGACAAGTATTGAAGCCACAGTTGAGTCTACTCCTCCTGAGATTCCGCATATTATAG
>PEWW01000106.1 GCA_002779345.1 Candidatus Omnitrophica bacterium CG07_land_8_20_14_0_80_50_8
CGGCCTGGCCTTCGGGGCTTTTTGAGCAGACGGCAGGTTTTTCAGCGCCCTGCTGAGGGTCTAATCTACATATTTATATCGGTTAACAGTTTGACAAAGTGCCTTTTCAATGATATACTTCCACAGTTATCTTAAAAGCTCATTCGTGTAATCTGTTTTTTCCATAAGTAGTACCGTTTGACTAAAGTTTGATGGTTTAGAAGCGAGGCCTTTTGTACGAATTAATGGCAAGGCTTACCTGGGTTGACTACAGCGCGCTTGTGGCTGTGCTTTGGGGTTTTTATGTCGGCTACAAAGGCGGCTTGTTTCCCGAGATTCTAAGAATCGGCGTGTATCTGGTGACGGTGATTGTCACACTGCGTTTTCGGGCGCCTCTGGCCGATTATCTGACGCTAAAGACTTTTTTGAATAGCTTCGTGGCCGGCGCGGCGGCTTTGACGGTTCTTTTGGCAGGCGTTTTTTTTCTGCTGAAATTAGTCACCCTGCTAGTGTTAAAACTCCTGAAGATTGGCACCGGCGGTTTTTTTTACCGTTTTTTGGGTGGTTTGTTTGGGGCGTGCCGTTGGATTGTTT
Source organism: Candidatus Omnitrophica bacterium CG07_land_8_20_14_0_80_50_8 (assembly GCA_002779345.1). GTDB lineage: Bacteria > Omnitrophota > Gorgyraeia > 2-02-FULL-51-18 > 2-02-FULL-51-18 > 20-14-0-80-50-8. The sequence continues at coordinate 574 of PEWW01000106.1, forward strand.
TGCTCAGTCTTATTTTTATGCTCCTTGACAATTCGCCTTTGACACCGCTTGCAGCCGATATTCATCGGCGTTCTGTGGTAGGTCCTAAGTTGTCGAGGATCGCGCCGATCCTTTTTGATTTTCTTTCATCACTGTCTCCGCAGCTGGCGGTCCGCGCGAAAAAGACCTTATGACCCCACCCCCTCTTTTCAAAATGAAATTATGTGGATCGGGGCCGTCTTATTTTGGCGCGCTTTGCGCACCTGCGCCGCGTGGCGCAGAAAAAGAGGTGGTGGGGTGATCCCCGACGCGATACTTAATCAAATTCAAGATCGAGTGGACCTCGTTGAGGTGATCGCGGCCTTCGTGCCTTTGACAAGGGCCGGCCGTAATTTTAAGGCGCCGTGCCCGTTTCATCACGAGAAAACGCCCTCGTTTATTGTAAGTCCCGACAAGCAGATTTTTCATTGTTTCGGCTGCGGAGCGGGGGGGAATGTTTTTAGTTTTTTGATGAAGCAGGAAAAAAAAGATTTTATCGAAGTGGTCGAGATGCTGGCCGAACAGGTTGGTGTCGAGATTCCGAAGGACAAAAATTATGATCGGCCCCTGACCGGGCAACGCTCGGAACTGACGCGGCTCAATCAGCGGGCACTTGATTTTTATCATGAGTTTCTTTTAACAAAAAAAGAAGCTGACGCGGCCAGGCAGTATCTTAAGGGACGCGGGATTGAAGACGTCGCGATCAAAAATTTTAAATTAGGTTACGCTCCTGACGCCTGGGACACGCTTGCCAACGCCATCAAGGGCGAGGCATCTGATAGCGTTTTGGAAAAAACAGGGCTCGTGATCCAAAGGAAAGAAGGCGAGGGGTTTTACGATCGTTTTCGCGGCCGGATCATTTTTCCGATTTTGGACGCGAAGGGTGTTTGCGTGGCTTTCGGCGGACGGGTGATGGACGACTCTCTGCCTAAGTACGTCAATTCACCGGAGACGGACGTTTATTCGAAGGGCAGGAATCTTTACGGTCTTTTTCAAGCCCGCAAGGCGATTCGCGAACAGGATGCCGCGATCGTAGTTGAGGGTTATCTGGATCTGATCGCCTGTCATCAAGCAGGGGTCGAGAATACGGTTGCGTCGCTGGGAACGGCGCTCACCGTTGAGCAGGTGAAGCTCGTCAAACGCAACACGAACAATGTTTTTATTCTTTACGATGGGGACAACGCAGGGGAACTGGCGACCTTAAGGGGACTGGAGCTTTTTCTGGAAGAAGGCCTCGACGTTAAGATTGTGCGTCTTCCGCCGGAGCATGACCCTGATTCTTATCTTAAGAAATTTGGGATCGGCCCGTTCCGCGAGGCGCTGGCAAACGCGAAAACCCTTTTTGAATACCGTTTGGCGCTATTAAAAGAAAAGTTTGACGCCGGCTCTCTGGACGGCAGAGTCAAAATCGCGAACGAAATGGTAAGCCTGTTCGCTAAAGTGCAAAATGAGATTTTAAGATCGGCGTGGACGAGAGAGCTGGCGGCTACTTTAAGGATTTCCGAAGAATCGCTTCAGGCGGAAATGAGAAAAGGCGAAGGCCGCATGAAGGGTTTTAGGGAAGACCCTCCCATGGAGTCACGGGAGGAATTTCAGACGGCGGAGAAACTTTTGATAGGCCTGTTGGTGGACAGCCCGGATTTTGTATCGCAAGCCAGGGACCAGATCAGGGAGACAGATTTTAAAAATCAGCGGACGAGAAGTTTAGCGAGACGTCTTTTGGAAACGCCCGCGCCGGCCATCAACGCCGCGCAATGGATCAATGTTTATAAAGATGATCCGGATTTTGTGCGTCTCATCTCGCTGGCATGCGCCGAAATGGAGTCGGTGCTCGACAAAAAAAAGACTTTCGAGGATTGCGTTTTATGGCTTAAACGTTCACGGATCAAGGGCGAGCGTGACGATTTAAAAAATCAAATTATAGCGGCTGAACGGCAGGGTGATAAGAACCGGCGCAGCCGGCTGATACTGGATTTCGCCGAGTTAAACAAAGGGATAAAAAAAATAAATGAAAAAAAATAAAGCGCCGAAAAATAAAAAAGTTCAAAAGAAAGCCGAAGCTAGTTTTCATAAAAATTCGACAAAGGGCCAGGCAACGCTGGTGGCAGATGCCGCCTCGGACGCCGAGAAGGCGAAGCTAAAATCCAAGGGCGTCGAACAGCTGATCGCTTTAGGGAAAGAAAAAGGATTCTTAACTTACGACGATATCAACCGTATCCTGCCAAGTCATGTGACAGCCTCAGAGGATATTGATGAGGTGCTTGTGACGCTGACGGCTCATCAGATTGATATTGTGGACTCCGATGAAAGCGCGAACAAGGAAACGGATTCCGATACGGACTCTGACAAAGACAGCGACTCTGACGACACCGCGGAGCACGAGCCGGCGCCCAAGAAGGAAGAACATGAGACTGCGGCCGTTTCCCCCGCGCGGCTTGAGCAGATGGATGACCCGGTACGCATGTATTTGAGGCAGATGGGCCAGATCTCGCTTTTGACGCGTGACAAAGAACTGGAGCTTGCGAAGCGCATCGAGGCCGACGAGCTTGAGTTTAGAAAGACCGTTTATGAATGCTTTTATTCGCGTCAGTACATCCTTGATTTCACGAACAAGCTTTTGACACGCGAATACACGATCGAGGAATACATCAACGAGGAGCTTAAGTTTCGCGAAAATGCTCCCCGCACCTTGAAGCGTTTAAATAGATTGGCGAGACGCCTGAGAGGCGCCAAAAGAAATACGAATACTCTGGATCTTTTATTGGAATTTCGCGTCAGTC
>PEWW01000184.1 GCA_002779345.1 Candidatus Omnitrophica bacterium CG07_land_8_20_14_0_80_50_8
CACCGCGAGGCGGCGTCATCGAGCGCAGTTTTGCCTCGGAGGGGCAAAACAAGCGTACGCGGTAGGACAACCCTTCGAGGGGATGATAATCCGTCAAGGTAACTCAGTTATAACTAGCGTATTATTTTAGCCGTTTGGCGCGGGAGATCACTAGGGTTCCTGCGGTCGAGGTGCTTGTGGTGACAAAATCGTCGTCAATAGCGACAGTTTCAACGGAGTCATCGTTAGGTCTTCCGACCCCTCGAATAACCGGAGGAAGGCTGTAATGAACCGCGTGGACCGGGTGTGAGCGGAGTGTTGTATCTACCTCGTAAACTGTATCATCCGGCTTAATCTTTCGTATCTGGTAGTCGTACACGCGGGTGCGCGTCAGGGTCCACTTATCCATATCCAGATAGTAGGTATTCTCGTACTGGCCCTCGAACTTTTTCATTTCGCCGTCTTTATAGAAGTATTTCTCGGTCTCATGCGCGACAATGGTCTCGGCGTGAGCGGCTAGCGGTAAAAACCAAAGCCCCGCGATCGCCAATAAAATTATTTTTCTCTGCATGGAAACCCCCTTATGGTTTTTTATAAAGCAGTGAAGAGCGCGGGTTCGAAAGTTCCTTGATATCCAGCTGCATCTGGGCCCGGCTATAGGCGGCAATGTCTAAGATCTTCGTGTCCATCCGGATCGCGTCCTCCGGGCACGCCTCGACGCAGAAACCGCAGTAAACGCACATGCCCAGATCGAGATCGAACGATGCGGGGTATTTCTCAATGTTAGGGTCCGGGTGTTCGGCGGCTACGATGTCGATGCAGCGCGCCGGACAGATCGTCTCGCACATCATGCACGCGACACAACGTGTCGTGCCGTCCGCGCGCCGCGCCAGCCGGTGGCGGGTACGCAAACGCTTTGATAAAGGACGCTGTTCTTCGGGGTACTGAAACGTGACCGCACCGCTTAAATTCTTAAAAAGGCCCATGCAATGAAGCGTATGAATTAACATATTTTTGAAAAAATGCTTCGAGGTGATCCAAAGGCCCAGCGCGACCGCCGGCAAATACGTATTGTCCCAAAAACTGAGTTCCTGACGTTTTATGATTTTTGTAGCCATCTCAATGACTTCTCATCACGACAATAATACTGGTTATCAAGACATTCACCAACGACAAAGGAAATAGAATCTTCCAGCCTAAATGCATCAACTGATCATAACGGAAACGCGGCAGCGTCCAGCGGATTGCCATGAAAAGCCAATTAAAAAATACGACCTTCGACAGGAACGCGATCACTCCCAAAGCAATAACAATGCCGTGGGACAGCGGGTAAAATCCCCGTGAAAAACGAAACCCGTCGGGCGATAAAAATGGCACCTGCCACCCCCCGAAGAAAAAGGTCGTCATAAGGCACGCCACGAGCACCGTTTCTACGAGGTCCGTCAGAAAGAACATCCCGAACTTCATTCCGCTATATTCCAGGAAATAGCCGATGATCTCCGACTCCCCTTCCGGCAAGTCGAACGGAACACGTTTTGTCTCCGCCAGTGCCGTCGTCATAAATAGAAGAAACGCCAGCGGTTGGACCGCGAATCCCCAGAGATACGACTGATGGCGTACGATCTCCTGCGGATTCAGCGTCCCGTAGCACAACACAATGCCCATGATCGAAATTCCCATCGTGATCTCGTAGGAGAGCATTTGGGACGCGGCCCGCATACCGCCTAAGTAGGCATATTTATTATTTGAGGAAAAACCTCCGAGGATCACGCCGTAAACCCCCAGCGACATCATGGCAAAAACAAATAAAAGTCCGGCGTTCATATCCGCTATCTGGAGATTGACCGCCCGGCCGCCGATATGAAGCGTGTTGCCGAAAGGGATCGCGGCAAAAGCCAAAAGCGCAAATATGACCGAGATCATGGGGGCCAAGGTGTGTAAAAACTTGTCCGCGCCCTTAGGAACAAAATCCTCTTTCACGAACATTTTCACCGCGTCGGCCAGGGCGTGAAAAAGTCCGAGGACATTCAAAGGCCGAAGGAGCCAATTCACGGGCTGAAGCCACCAAGGTTTAAACTCAATCCACGCGCGGTTGGCCCCTATCCGATCCTGCATCACGGCGCTTTGTTTTCGTTCGACCCAGGTCAATATTCCCGCGAGGTTCAGGACCACGCCTAGGAACACGGCCGCTAAAATTAATTTAATTATTATGGCTATGATCATGCTGTCAGTGACGTCATTTATTCCACATCGACCCCAGCGGTCCGACCTTCTGGTAGTCCAGCTCCCGGAACGCTTCATTGGTCTTGGCTAGATCATGAAAGATCTGCTCGGGGCCCTGGGTCGTAAAATTCATCCCCAAGTGAGTTCCCAGCTCAAGAAGGATCTGCCACGTCGGCCTCGCGGGATCAACCGGTTCGAACGCTTTTCGGATCCGCTGGACCCGTCCTTCGAAATTGGTAAACGTCCCTTCCTTTTCAGCATACGAGGCGCTCGGCAGAACAAAATCGGCGGCGGAGGCGGTTGGATTTTCGTTTGGCCCTTCAAAAATAATAGTTTTCATTTTTTGCCGGATAATGTTAAACGTGTCAGCGCCGCAGAGGCTCTTAAGATCGTGATGAGAAATAAAAATTCCCGCGAGCTCTCCCCGTTTAGCCTTCTCAACGATACCCGTGATATCTTCAGACTCCTTGGACAGATTCAATATTTGCGCGGCGCCGGCTGTATTAGGGTTTTTATCCTTTTTAATAAGAAAATCATCCTCACTGCCGTTCCCCTGGGGCGCTTTAAATCCTATATTTTTCCATTTGAGAGTATCTTTGAAGATCTTTTTGATCAGAAAAAGTTCTTCATTAGTGAGCTGCGGAGACGCCAAAAATGCCCACTCACCGGGGGTTTTGTCCGTTTTTATCAAGGCGGCAATCTTCAAAAGAGATTCGGTCCAGGTGAAACCGCCATTTTTTTTCAGACGACTCTCATCAATAGATTTGTAGCCATAACGGCCCTCATCGCACATCCACCAGCGGTTGACCGACTGATTTTCGCGCGGTTTGAGGCGCATAACCCGTTCATTTTTAAGGTGATACGGCCTTGATCTTTCATAGTGGATATTGATATTACAGCCGCGCGAACAGCCGGGACAGACGGATTCTTGTGAGCCCAGATACCATACCCGCATTTTGAACCTGAAGTCCCTATCGGTCAGCGCACCCACAGGGCAGATGTCGACGACATTTCCGGAATATTTATTGTTCAATTGCTTGCCGGGATAAATATTGATCTCCGCGTGATCTCCGCGGTTAAAGATCCCCAGATCATTGGTCTTTGTGATCTCATCGCAGAACCGCACGCAGCGGGAACAAAGGATGCATCGCTCCTGGTCCAGCATCACCCCACCACCTATTTCCTGCGATTGCAAAGCAATCGGTCCGCTTCCAGCGGACGAAACAGGGGGTGGGGTCACCGTCGGGCCGATGGAAAACGCCTTCTTGGTCTTCTTGACTTT